>DASRBR010000444.1:0-22218 GCA_035653495.1 Verrucomicrobiia bacterium | reverse complement strand
AATCGTTGAAATCAGGGCCGCCTTGGGCCTTGGTGGCGGCATCTTCGAGCCGATCCCATTCCGCGCCCATCGCGCGATAAGCCTTTTGAACTACGCTTCGCGGCCACGGATTGATATTGGTCACTCGCTGCGCGGGGTTTGCAACGATTTCCTCCTCGATCACCTGCCGCAAATGGCGGCCGAGCGTCAGCCGGATGAGGTCCTGCATCGTGTGCGGCGTGCGCCGCGCCCCTTCACGCAAGGTGGTTCGTAGATCCTTTTCCAGTCGCAATGGCATCGTCGTAGTCTTCATATTGAAGATTGGTAGCGCAACGTTCTACAATGCAATGGAAATCCGATTTGATGTCCTTGAGGGACACGGCAGTCGTTTGGTGCGCGCTTCAGCATGTCCGGCTTCACGCACCCTGAAGGGTGGACGCCGTACGATGCTTCTCTTGTTCGCTCCTGTTCAACTGCCTCACTATTTCAACTCACGGATCTTGATGTTCTTGAAAGAGGCCGCGTCGTGATGCTCGGTCAGAAGAATTGGGCCGGTGATTTTGTCAGCGAAGTCATGGACGTTCTTGAATTTGCTGTGCGCGATGGCTTCTTTGAGTTCAGGGCTGCCGAGTTCGTATTGGACGACTTTCATGCCGTTGAGCCAGTGCTCGACGTGGTTGCCCTTGAGCAGCACGCGCGAATGGTTCCATTGGCCGGGCGGATGGAGCGGCTTGTTGGGGTCGGGCGCAATGACGTCGTAGAAGGCCGCGGTGCTTTGCTTCGGGCTGTCCGCGACAATGGTGTCGTCAATCATCTGGTATTCGTGGCCGGGCGCTTTGGGACGTTTCTCGCTGACAAGATATTTGATGCCGTTGTTGGCTTTGGCTGGAATCATCCAGTCCCATTGCAGATCGAAATCGGTGAAATTTTCCGTGCTGACGATGTCGCCGCCGTGCGCTCCGGCGATGCAGTTCAAGACGCCGTCCTTGACTTCCCAGCCGTGGTCGGGACCGTCCGGCTTGCCGTAACTGCGCCAGCCCGCGAGCGATTTGCCGTCAAAAAGCAGTTTCCAACCCTGCCGCTTCTCGCGCGCGGTGAGCTGGTTTGGCCCGGCATTTTCATGCGACCGTTGAGTGGTACAGGAACAAAGTGTGGCTACGGCGAGTATGGAGAGCAGCAGGTGCGGTTTCATTGGGCGAGCATTTCAGAAAGTTAGCAAGCAAGCAATGGTTTTGGAACTGCCCAGAATCCGAGTCCATAAAAATGGGAACCGCGCCCGCTTCTTGGTGCCATGTCCGGCAACTCGGCGAATGGGCAATGCGCGCTTCCCAAAAATCCATGTTTCACCGCGTCCGCATCTTTGGCTAATCTGCCCGCATGAAACGCACGGCGGTGCTTAACGTGGTAGGGTTGACCGAGTCGCTTCTCGGCCCATCCACGCCGCGCATCAACCGTTTCCTTGCCCAAGGCGCGAAGACGACCATTGTCCCGGCGTTTCCCGCGGTCACCTGCACCGCACAATCCACTTACCTCACCGGAACGACGCCCGCGCAACACGGCATCGTCGGCAATGGTTGGTATAATCGCGAGCTGGCTGAAGTGCAGTTTTGGAAGCAATCGAATCATTTGGTGCATGGCCGCAAAATCTGGGAGGAACTTCGCTCTCTTGTGCCGAACTTCACCTGCGCAAAACTTTTCTGGTGGTATAACATGTATTCCAGCGCGGATTATTCCATCACGCCGCGCCCGATGTATCCCGCCGATGGCCGAAAAGTTTTTGATATTTACACGTGGCCTTATTCCATCCGAACCGAAATCAAACAAGCTCTCGGCGAATTTCCGTTTCCCACATTTTGGGGTCCGGCTGCCGGCGTCAAAACTCCGCAAGGCGAACGTGATGCGGCGACGCGGTGGATCGCGGAATCGGCCAAATGGATAGAAGATAAATTTTCGCCAACGCTCAGCCTGATTTATTTGCCGCATCTGGATTACAACCTGCAACGCCTCGGCCCGAAGCATCCCGAAATCGCGCGCGATTTGGAGGAGATTGATGCGATTGTCGGCGGGTTGATTGATTTTTTTTCCGAACGTTCCGTGCAGGTGATTTTGCTTTCCGAATACGGCATCACGCCGGTGGACACGCCCATCCCTATCAACCGAATCCTCCGCGAAAATGGCTGGCTCACCGTGAAAGAGGAGCTTGGCCTCGAACTGCTGAATTGCGGCGCCAGCAAAGCCTTTGCCGTCGCGGATCATCAAATCGCCCATATTTATCTCAACGATCCAGGCATCGCACATGATGTGAGCTATGCTTTGCGCGAACTTGTTCGAGTTTTAGATCGCAAACAACAAGCGGAACTTGGGATTGACCATCCGCGCGCCGGCGACCTCATCGCCATCGCTCCTGAAAATGCGTGGTTCACCTATTATTATTGGCTGGATGACAACTTGGCGCCAGATTTTGCGCGTTGCGTGGACATCCATCGCAAGCCCGGCTACGACCCGGCGGAACTTTTCCTTGATCCGAAAATCCCGATGGTGAAGTTAAAAATTTTGCGCAAGCTGCTGCAAAAAAAGCTTGGTTTTCGGATGCTGATGGACGTCATCCCGCTCGATGCCACGCTGGTGAAAGGCTCGCACGGTTGCCGTCCGTCCGACGCGCGCGGTTACCCACTCATCATCAGCAGCCGGCCCGACTTGCTGCCATCAACGCAAAAAGAGGCAACCGATGTTTATCACATCCTGAAACGCCACGTGCTGTATTGAATAATCGTGCGTTGCGACGATCATTCCGGCATCTTCAAACCAATCTTGTCCGCGGCTTGGGCGACGTCCTTGTCACCGCGGCCGGACAAATTCACGATGATCAATTTGTCCTTGCTCATCTTCGGCGCGCGTTGAATCACTTCGGCAATCGCGTGGGAGGATTCCAGCGCGGGAATGATGCCTTCCAAACGCGCCAGTTTCTGGAACGCTTCGAGCGCCTTGTCGTCGGTCGCATAAGTGTATTCGACCCGGTTTTTGTCGCGCAACCAGGCGTGTTCCGGGCCGACCGCCGCATAATCCAATCCGGCTGAAACGCTGTGCGTAAGCTGGATCTGGCCGTTTTCGTCCTGCAAGATGTAAGAGCGCGTTCCCTGCAAAACACCGAGCGAACCGCCTTGAAACCGCGCCGCGTGTTTCTCCGGTTGAATGCCCAGACCGCCGGCTTCCACGCCAACCATTTTCACAGTTTCATCTTCAAGGAACGGATAAAACAATCCGATGGCATTTGAGCCGCCGCCGACGCACGCAATCAACAGGTCCGGAAGATGCTCTTCTTGTTCCAAAATTTGCCGCCGTGTTTCGTCGCCTATGACGCGCTGAAAATTGCGCACCATGATGGGATAGGGATGCGCACCGTAAGCCGTACCAAGGATGTAATGCGTCGAACGCACATTCGTCACCCAATCGCGCATGGCCTCGTTCACCGCTTCCTTCAACGTGCGCTGGCCGGCTTTCACGGGCACGACTTCCGCGCCGAGCATTTTCATGCGATAAACATTGAGCATCTGCCGTTGGCAATCCACCTCGCCCATGTAAATGACGCATTTGAGCCCGAACATCGCGCTGACAGTTGCCGTCGCCACGCCATGCTGGCCGGCACCGGTCTCGGCGATGATGCGCGTCTTGCCCATGCGCCTGGCGAGGAGGATTTGGCCCATTGCGTTATTGATCTTGTGCGCGCCGGTGTGCAAAAGGTCTTCGCGCTTGAGATAAATCTTCGCGCCGCCCAAATCCCGCGTGAGCCGCTCCGCAAAATAAAGCGGCGTGGGCCGGCCACAAAATTCACGCAAGTAATATTGCAGTTCGCGCTGAAATTCCGGGTCATTTTGCGAGCGGAAATATTCCCCCTCAAGCTCCTGCAAAGGATGCATCAACGTCTCCGGCACATAACGGCCGCCGTAGGGCCCGAAATGCCCGTGAACATCCGGAACCGTCGAATTGGCAATGGCGTTCATGACACAATCATAGCATTAGCGGACAGGCGCGGCGAGTGGTTTTGTAATCAGGGTCGAGACAGCACGCAGGGAGCGCACTCCATGCCCGCCTGGAAAAATTACGTGTCCAGTGTGTCCGATTACTGAGGAGCCAATTTAGGCAAACGTGGTTTGCGCAAACGCGGCTGGACGTTCGGCACCGCCGGGCCGGTGGCTTGTTTGAAATTCACGCGGGAACGCAGGAGGAGCGTGCCGAGCAAAAGGTCGGCGAGCGGCAGGACGACATTGTAATTCTTGTGCATGTAACGGTGGTGCAAAAGATGATGGCCGTTGAGCCGAAAGTAAATTCCGGAACGTTCGATGTTCCGTTTTTTCGGCAGGTGCATGCACCAATGCATGTATTCATACGCGCCGTAATAGCCGCCACACGCGATCAACGCGCCAGCAGCGATGCCCCAACTGCTGAAAATCCATGATGCAACCCAAAACGGCGTCATCCCCAGCGCGATGAGTACCGGGCCGTTCCACCACGCCATGGGGATGGTGTGTTTGTCCTGTTCGTTGATGAGATGATAAGTGTGATCGGCCTTGAACGTTTGATGATGAACAAGCGCGTGCGCGCGAAAGGCGTAATCAAATTTCCCGAAGGGGCGGTGCATGAAGTAGCGGTGCAAAATCCATTCAAAAAATGAGGCGTAAACGACGGCTGCTAAAAATCCAATGGCCATCCAAAAGGTAAAATTGTGCATAGTTAGGCTCTAAAACTGGCAAGCCGCGAGAAGGACCCCAAGATTCCACTCGGAAAAACGAATCATAGACCCCGGCTTAATGCGGACAAGTTGGGGGCGATTTGAGATTGAGTCAACCGCAATCGTAAAAAAGTTTTGTAGGAGAAGAGATGACGCAGTCACAAGCGCCTGCTTGGCTTACCATTTGAGCCAGAATTTTTGGATCAAGCTCACGAGGCAAACCACGAAGATGAACATTGCCAACACCCAAAGCGCGATGATGCTCCAAAGAAACCGTTCCGGTGCGGGTTTGCCTGTCTTCTTCACGTGATGGCCTTCATGCCGCACAACAAAATAGGAAACGAGGACAATTGCGCCGGGCACGCACAGCGTAAG
Organism: Verrucomicrobiia bacterium; assembly: GCA_035653495.1. Taxonomy (GTDB): domain Bacteria; phylum Verrucomicrobiota; class Verrucomicrobiia; order Limisphaerales; family Pedosphaeraceae; genus DATAUW01. The sequence continues at coordinate 17,135 of DASRBR010000444.1, read as the reverse complement.
CAGCGCGAGTTCCAGTTGGGTCAGCACGTGATGCATCCAGACCAGGTAAGAAAGGCCGATGATGACTGCCGCAGGGAACGCCAGCATCATCGCGAAATCCAGCAACGGGAGACGTTCGGGTTGCGATACGGCACTTTCCGAAGTCGGCTCAATATCTTTTTTGCCACGTTTGAAATGGGAAAAGGAGGAAGAACCAACGCCCAGCAATTTATCCGGCATGAAACAGAAAAGTGCGCTAGTAAACAAGATCATGATACCAATCAGCAGACGACCAGCACCCTCAAGCCGATTCCACCCAAAGTAATAGACGGAAAAAGTGGGCACGGAAAGAAGCGTGATGACGTCCAAAATGCGGCGTGGGTCATATTGAAACTGGTCGGGTTTGAATTGGCGCGATGCGCGCGAACTGCGGCGCTTGCGGGTGCGTTCTGCAGCAGGCGAAGTTTCGATGCCTTCAGGGGAATTTTCGGCGGCTGCATCCGCGGGGACTTCATCCGTAATAATGAGCGTGCCGCATTTCCGGCAACGACCAGTTCGCAGCACGTGGCTGGCTTGAGAGGTCAATAAATCGTGGCATTTGGGACATGCTAACGAGCCTTTTCCCGCCCTCCATACGCGTTGCGCTGGACGACGGCCCAAAAAAATCGCTGCCCCTGCTATGCTCAAAGAGATGACGCGCACACTTAACTGCGGCACGGCCACTCCCATCAAACCACCCAGCGCATACATAAATGCTATCGCGCTCAAAGCGAGATTGCGACCGAAGGCTTTGCGAAGCTTCAGAAATTTGGCTTCGCTATAAGGAGCCGAACAATCTTCGATTTCCAGATTTTTGAAAAAACGTGTGGAAGATATGGCATTTTTTTCGCCCGGGGATTTCTTGAGCCATGAGCGCCAATTGATGATCGCCAAAACTGCTGCCAAAACTGTGCAAGCCAAAAGGAACAAAGCCAACGGCTGCTTTTGGCTGAATTGCCAAACTGAGCAAAGAGCTGCGACCACAAACACGCCAGTCAGGATCCAGCGGTCGCGTCCGCCGTATTTTTCCTCTTGTTCTTCGGCGATTTCCCGCATCGCCTCCTGTTCCTCCGGATCTTCCGGCGGGGTGATTTTACTGGGATTATTCACGGGAAGAAGTTTCGGCAGCTTTCAACCTGCGTAATAAACCAGGTAATACACACAAGCCATCAGCAAGCCTAACAGATAGAAGGCGATGGCAAAGCCCTGATAAAGCCCGCAATCGAACGACAAGAGTTTGCCCCCATGAAATTTCGCGCGCAATGAAATCAGTCCGAGCCATGCGAGCCACAGGACATTGAGCACAATCAATCTCGTAACATCATGGGCGTGGATCAATTTGACAGTGAAGAGGCCGGCTATTGCTGAAAAAAACGTCGGCACATCAGTCGGCGAAAGACGTTGCCTGCCATAGATCATAATTTCCTCGTTCAGGAGCAATAACGGCTTGAAACGATTGTGCCTGCGCTAAACCATTGCGTCAACGCGGCAGATTTTCAAAAGCCACCGTTCGCCTTGCCCTTCGCGCTGACCGTTGGCAGACTGATAGTGCCATGCGTGAACGCCTCCGCTCGTGGGCGGAAAATATAGAAACTTTTTACGTCGAAGTCGTTTTGGAGAACCGGCCGCGGCCGGGATACAAAGTGGCGGTTCTTCGAGGCCTTTTGTTTGTTCTTTCGCGGCTTTTCCTGATAGGCGCAAAATTCTATCGCTTTCTTTACAACGTCCGCATCATCCGCGATTCCACGCTGGGCGTGCAGGTCATCGCGGTCGGCAATCTCACCTACGGCGGCACGGGCAAGACGCCCGTCGTTGAAAAATTCGCGCGCGAACTTCAGGACCAAGGGCGAACGGTGGCCATTCTCTCGCGCGGTTATCGTTCCAAACCCACGCCGATGCGCACGCGGTTGATCAACAAATTATTGTTCCGCGAAGACAGCACGCCCCCGCGCGTTGTCTCCGATGGAAAGTCGTTGCTGCTCGATTCCGAAACCGCCGGCGATGAACCGTTCATGCTCGCGTCCAATCTCAAAAATGTTGTCGTGCTCGTGGACAAGGACCGCGTCAAGGCCGGCCGTTACGCGATTGAAAAATTCGGCTGCGATACCTTGTTGCTCGACGATGGCTTTCAATATTGGAAATTGCAGGGACGCCGCAAGGACATCGTTTTGATCGACCGCCAGCAACCGTTCGGCAACGAGCATCTTATCCCGCGCGGCAGTTTGCGCGAACCGCCTTCGCACCTTGCCCGCGCGCATTACATTTTCATCACCAAAAGCGACGGCAAGACGGAGGAACTCCGCCGCCGCATCAGCCAGCACAATCCCGTCGCCGGCCTGATCGAGTGCATCCATCACCCGCTTTATTTCGAGGACGTCTTCACCGGACAACAATACGGCCTCGATCTGGTGAAGGACCGCAAAGTCGCCTCGTTGAGCGGGATTGCGCAGCCGGAAAGTTTTGAGCAAAGCCTCGGCACGCTTGGCGCGGGGCTGGTTTATTCGAAACGCTTTGCCGACCACCATCGGTTCACGCAGCAGGAAATCCTCAATACCATCAACCGCGGCAAAAAGCGCCAGGCCGAACTCATCATCACCACCCAGAAGGACGCGGTGCGCTTCCCAAAACTGGACCGGCGCGATTTGCCGATTTACTTCATGCGCGTGGAAATCAAAATCCTGAGCGGCGCGAAAGACTTCCAGGATTGCGTCAGCAAAATCTGCTTCCGTTGACGCATGAACTTAGTGCTTTACTGCTTCGTTTACACGCTAATGCGGCTCATCCAGACGCTGCCGCTCGGAGGCGTCGCGCGCGTGGGACGGTTTTTCGGCGGGTTGGTTTATTATTGCGACGCGCGCCATCGGCGCGTGGCCATCCGCAATTTGACCATGTGCCTCGGCGCGGAAAAATCACCCGCAGAAATCCGCGCGCTCGCCCGCGAAAATTTCAAGCGCATCGGCGAAAGTTTCAGTTGCCCCGTGAAAATGGCGATGATGAGCCAGGCGCAAATCAGCGAATGCGTCGAATTGGCCGGGCTGGAAAAATTGCGCCCCTATGGCGTTCCGCCTCACACCAGCGTCATCGTGGCCATTGGACATTTCGGCAATTTCGAACTGCTTGCGCACCTGAAACAAGGCCTGCCCACGCATCAGTTCGCGACGACTTACCGCGCGATCCGCAACCCGGCCGTGGACAAAATCCTGGCGAAACTTCGCTCGAGCACCGGCTGCCTTTTTTTCGAACGCCGCACTCACGGCGCGGCACTTCGCGCGGCGTTGCGGCAAAACAATCTTTTGCTTGGATTGCTTTCGGACCAGCATTCCGGCGATCATGGTTTGCGTCTGCCGTTCCTCGGACATGATTGTAACACGAGCAAGGCGCCGGCGGTTTTTGCGCTCCGTTTCAATGCACCGTTGCACACCGCAATTTGCTATCGGACGGGGCTGGGCCGTTGGCGCATTGAAGTCGGCGACAAAATTCCCACGCACGAAAACGGCGAACCGCGTTCGCTTGCGGCCATCATGCTGGAGGTGAACCGGGCTTTCGAAGTTGCCGTGCGCCGCGACCCGGCAAACTGGTTCTGGGTGCACAATCGCTGGAAAGGTTCAAAGATTAAAAATCAAAAAACGAGTTCACCCCCGAACACACAGCCATCGGAGGACAAAGAGGAATCCATCGAAACGTCTTCATATGGAAACTGACTTTTTCATATTGCGAATCATTGCGAGAGGCACGATCGCTGTTCAAAACACCAACGACCTCGCTCTTAAAACCCAAACAAGGTTTTGTCAATCAGCCCAGGGTTGGCCTGAGTCCGCAAAATGAATTCGCAAAATTCTCAACGCATCCTTGTGCGCGGCGTCAACTGGCTTGGCGATGCCGTGATGACCACGCCCGCGTTACTGCGTCTTCGTGAAGCGCGGCCCAAGGCGCACATCACACTGCTCACCCATGCGAAACTGCAGGAGCTTTGGCGCGACCACCCGGCGGTGGATGCCATCGAACCTTTTGCCGAAAACGAAAGCGCGTGGAGCATCGGTCGAAGATTGCGCGAAAAAAAATTCGATGTTGGCCTGGTTCTTCCGAATTCGCATCGTTCCGCACTCGAGCTTTGGGTCGCAAAAATTCCCGAACGCATCGGTTACAGGCGGCCTTGGCGAAATTTTTTCCTCACGCGCGCGGTTCCACAACGCGCTGGCGCAGTCACGATGCACAAACGTTCAACGCCGGAAATTGAAGAACTCATCCGCCAAAACGCTCCGCAATCAAAGCTTCCAAGCGGCGCGCATCACATCCATCAATATCTTCATCTCACCGCCGCGCTGGGCGCAAAACCGGAACCGCTGCCGCCCCAGCTGGTCGTCTCCGAAAAAGCTGTCGCGGAATTCATCGCGAAATTCAAGCTCGGCCCCAGCGCTTCCGAATCGCCGGTTTGGCTTGGTTTGAATGCGGGCGCGGAATATGGCCCAGCAAAGCGCTGGCCGGAAGAGCGGTTCGTCGAGGCTGCCATTGAGATCCAACGCCGCGCCCATTGCCGCTGGCTCATTTTCGGCCTCAAATCGGATTCTGCAATGGTGGCGCGCATGACGGACCAAATTTCCCGCGGCACCGGCGGCCAAAAGGAATCCGTGGCAAAGATCCCTCGCGCGATCAACCTCGCCGGCGCGACCACTCTTGCAGAATTTTGCGCCGGATTGAAACTTTGCCGCGTCGTATTGACCAACGATTCCGGCCCGATGCACGTCGCAGCCGCTTTGGGCAAGCCGGTGGTTGTTCCGTTTGGCAGCACCTCGCCCGAACTGACCGGTCCCGGCCTGCCCGGCGATACGCATCATCGCCTCCTCTCCGGGCATGTGCCTTGTTCGCCCTGCTTTCTTCGCGAATGCCCGATTGATTTCCGTTGCATGCACGGCATCAGCGTGGACGCGGTGGTAAAGGCGATATCGGAAGTCTTTCACAAATAAAGTCCTGTAGAAACGCGCACTCTCGTGCATCTTGCACCCACTACTCATCTGAGTAATACTGCCCTTGTGCAAGTCACGGTGACAGAACTGACCAATCAACTCGTGGCCTCCTATGCCCGCGTCGGCGGCATCAATCATCTCGATGGCAAAAACCTTCCCTCCAAACGCGCCATCCATCTCATCACGCTGGATTTGCTGCGCCTGCTCTTTCCCGGCTACTTCGACGAGAAACCGCTGCATTCCGCCGAGATTAAGGTCGAGACCGCCACGTTGATGGCTTCGGCGTTGGAACGGCTGGAAGATGAAATCTACAAAATCCTCGAATATCTCCCGCCTGAGGAGCTTCGAAAAAAGGACCTGCGCCCCGCCGCGCACGAACTCGCGTTGGAATTTCTCGCCAAGCTGCCGCACATCCGCGAATTGCTTTGCACCGACACGGATGCCGCCTATAACGGCGATCCCGCCGCGCTGAGCCGCGAGGAAATCATTGTCGCGTACCCGTTCATCGAGACCATCGCTGTTCAGCGGCTGGCCCACGAGCTTTACAAAAAGAGCGTCCCTTTGATTCCGCGCATCATGACCGAATGGGCGCATGGCCGCACCGGAATTGATCTGCATCCGGGCGCGAAGATCGGCTCGCATTTCTTCATTGACCATGGCACCGGCGCGGTCATCGGCGAAACTTCGGAGATCGGCAATCACGTGAAGTTATATCAGGGCGTTGGCCTGATTGCGCGTTCACTTGCAGGCGGCCAGTCATTACACGGCAAAAAACGTCATCCCACTGTCGAGGACAATGTGACCATCTATGCGAACGCAACCATTGTAGGTGGGGAAACAGTCATCGGCGCGGGCAGCACCATCGGCGCGAACGTGTTGTTGATGCAAAGCGTCCCGGCGCATTCGTTGGTGCTCCCGGAGGAAGTGAATGTGAGAGTGATCAACAAGCGGGAACGCGCCGAAAAGAGGAAACTGGATTTTGAGATCTGACGAGAATTTTTGCTGACAATTCTTTTACAAATTTTTCAGGAACAGGTGACAATCGGCCAGAGCAAAACCATAGGATTGGATTATGAAACTTTTTGCAACATTCATTGCAGGTTTGATGCTGATTGGCACAGCATTCGCACAAGACAAAGAGGCTCCGCCGCATGTGACGGTTTATGGCACGGCGACGACGGAAGTCGTGCCTGACGAGATGGATTGGTCGGTGAAAATCCAAACGCGCGGCCTCAACCTCAGCACCGTCGCGCAGGAGCACGACAAAACTGTCCAAAATGTCCTGTTTTTGCTGAAAAAATCCAAGCTCCCCGATACCAACATACAGACTGCCGCGATGCAATTCGGCGAGAATTGGGAATATCGGAACAACGAGCGCTTGCGCAATGGTTACATCGCCACGACTTACGTCACATTCAAATTGCACGATTTTGGCCAGTATAAAACATTATGGTTTGGTTTCGCGGAGATGCCATCGGTCAGCGTGGAATCGGTAACGTTCGAGCACACGAAACGAATTGAATATCAAAATGAGACCCGGCAAAAAGCCATCAGGGCGGCAAAGGACAAAGCTTTCGCTTTGGCTGCGGCCATTGGCTCGGAAATCGGCGAACCACTTTTCATTGAGGAAGAGCCGACGGAAACCATCATGCCGATGAACTATTTCAATAACACGAGGCTTGCGGCTGCAGACGCAGTGTCAGAACAAGGTGAATCGGTCGCGCCGGGCACCATTCCCATCAAAGCGCGTGTCCATGCTTCGTTTCGACTGCTGACCAGCCAGAAATGATTAAGCATCAAAACCGCGACAGCTTTTCCAATTCCTTCACGCGGTTTTCGATCGAAGAACGTTTGATCTTCGTCGTGGAGTTCAACCCAAAGCCTTCGCAGCAGAACGACGCCACGACGCTGCCGTAAATCATCGCGCGCCGGAGGTTGGCATCAATCGAGCCGCGCGCAGTTGAAAGATAACCCATCATTCCGCCGACGAACGAATCGCCCGCGCCGGTCGGGTCCACGACGCGATGCAATGGATACGCCGGCGCAAGGAACAGATTTCCGCCGCGCGTAGAAAGGATGGAGCCATGCTCGCCTTTTTTGATGATGACGTATTTCGGCCCGAGCTTGTGGATCTTCTTGAGCGCGGAAAGCAGGTTGTCGTCCTTCGTGAGCTGGCGCGCTTCGCTGTCGTTCAACACAAACCCATCCACGCGCCTGAGCAACTTCAGCAGGTCAGGCAGCGCAATGTTCAGCCACAGATCCATCGTGTCGGCAACGACGAATTTTGGTTTGCGCATCTGCGTGAGCACGTGGTTCTGCAAAGACGGCGCGATGTTCGCCAGCAGCACGAATTGCGAATTTTGATACGCAACCGGCAGCCGGGGATTGAATGTCTCGAACACGCCCAGCTCCGTCAGCAACGTGCGGCGATTGTTCATATTGACCTCGTATTCGCCGGACCAATGAAACGTTTTTCCCGGCACCATCTGCAAACCTTCCAGGTCAATATTGTGCCGCTTATAAAGCTGAATGTATTTTTTCGGAAAATCCTCGCCGACGACGCCCACCAGCTTGACAGGCGCGAAAAAACTCGCCGCAACCGCCGCGTGACTGGCAGAGCCGCCAAGCAGGCGCGGGTTTTCGGCCTTTGGGGTCTTGATGGAATCCAACGCTGTCGAACCGACAATCAATACGCTCATGCTGATTAATTTTGACGTTTATCGAGCGGAGAACGCTACGCGAAAATCAGCCGGGTGACAAGGGTGTTGAAAATACCCAAGCACCCAACTATCCAAATACCCAAACAAATCCCAAGTAGAAAATTGGAGCTTCGGACTTTTTTGGGTAATTCGTCATTGGGTATTTGGGTATTTCTCCACGCGCCTTTTGATCTCTCTGCACGCTCCTGCCACATCTCTTTCATTCAAAATCGCTGAAACCACACAAATCCGCGTTGCGCCTGCTGACAATACGTCGTCCAGATTTTTCAAATTGATGCCGCCGATGGCAAACCACGGAATTATCACGTTTGCCGCCGCCCAACGCACATAATCGAGCGTCACCGGTTTGGCGCTGGGTTTTGTGCCGGTGGCATACACAGGGCCAATCGCAATGTAATCCGGCCCGGCAGCCAGCGCGCGCTGCCCCTGTTCCGGCGAGTGCGTGCTGATCCCGATTTGTAATTTCGAATTTTGAATTTTCAATTCATCAACCCGCGTGCGGCCACTGCCAAAGAAATCCTCCTGCCCAAGATGACAAAATTCCGCGCCGATGTCGGTTGCAATCGAGAGATGATCATTGATCACTAATCCCACGCCTGCTCTGCGCGTGATCGGCAGGATGGTCGCGGCCATTTTGCGGATCTCATCGGGTGAAGAATTTTTTGCGCGCAATTGAATGAGGTCTGAGCCGCCGTCACAAAGCTGTTGCGCAATCCATTCCGGCGCGCGTTCGTGAAGATAAGCGGTGTCAACGAAAGTGTAGAGCCGGCAATCCGGCAGCGGTTTCATTGGCAAAGATTAGCCAATCATCTCGTTTTTTCCACCAGCAATCTCCAAAGCCAGTGAAAACGCGGCACGGAGAGCACCAGCGCGCTTTGAAAATGCGGAACGAAGAGCAGGTGTTGCAGGATGTCCGCCCAACGCAGTCGTTGTGCAAAACTTGCATCGCATCTTTGCGCGATTGTCAGCCGCGCATCGGCCCATGAAATTTTCCCATCACTGTAATCAACCAGCGGCGCAATCCCGATTTCTGCCGATTCGAACGCCATGGACATACCGTTACCGGTCACCGGCGGGATCATGGTGATCGCATCGCCGATGCAGCATTCTTCGAAAGCCGACGCGCGATGCGGCTCGAGCGACAATCCCGCAACGGAGCAGAATGAATTCTCGTCAAATTCCGCGCCGCGCAACCGTTCACGGCGGTGCGAGCCCTCTTCTCCACGCAAAATTTCCTGCCAATTCGGCACAGTTTCGCCTGCCTTTGCCAAACGTCGAAAGAGACCGCAAATGTTCACCTCGCCGCCCGCAAGCCGGCTCATTCCCACGTAGCCTGATGGCGAAAGGTGCATCTCCAAATCAGCTTTGAGCGCAACCTTGCGCGCGTGGACCTTCAGCCCGAACCAGCGCCAGCCATGGACTATCGGCTGAACGCGCCGGCCACTCGCGCGCATGATGCCTTCCGAAAATTCCGCGTTGCGCCAGCGTTGGTTGTCGCGCAATTCGCCGCCCACTCGCCTGAATTCCCGCGCCAGCAAATCGTCCAGCACAAAACGCGATATGGAAAGCGCCGGCTCCGGAAGCTTGCGCACGGGCGAAGCGGCGCGCGCGGAAAAAAATGCGGTCGTGCATGCCGGGATGGCGCCGGCTTCAAAAATTTTTTCACGCAGACCCAGTCGCGCCAAAGTCTGCTGGCCGCGTCCGCTGATGAATTCGCCGCAGACCCTGTGGCGCGGATAGCCGCCCGCTTCCCATACGGTGACCGGAACGCCGCGTTGACGCAAACCAATGCCAAGCGTCAAACCCGCGAGTCCACCGCCGATGATGGTGATTGGAGCGCTCACAATTCAGGAGCCGATTTTTTCCGCGACGAATGCATGGCTGAAGAAATGCGCCGCGTGTTCGCGCAATCGCCAGCCGTCCGATGCGGGCCACAATTGCGAAATTTCGCGTCCGGTAAATCCCGCTTGCACGCTCAAGGGCGCGTCGTGCCGCGTCACGCGATTGCAACCGATGAAGCCCACCAGCTTGCTGAAGGTGAACGGAATCGTCGCACGACGCGGTTCACAAGCGGCGAAGAAACGCGTTCGCGCCGAAACCAATCCCAACAACCGCTTCAATTCCGGCTCGGTAAATTGATGCAGAAACAGGTTGCTGATGATGATGTCGGCCATGCCAGTGTCCGATGTTTCAAGCCAGTTGAACACGTCGCTTGTGATGCTTTCTGCGCTCCAGCCCAGCGCCGCGAACGCAGCCAGCGTTTCATCGCTGACCGCCGGTTTGCAGTCCACCAAAACGGTTTCCACGTGTTTCCATCGAGGCGAAAAGTATTTGGCCAGCCGCAACATCAAACTGCCATCACCTGCGCCGATTTCCAAAATGCGTCTTGGCGGCTCAGTTTCCGCGCGCGATTCAAGGAGGCCGCGCAAAATCCAGGCGTGGCCCATGACGCGGTTTAGAACGTCCAGGTCCCGCCGCGAACCGAGCGCGCCGGGATCGTGCGCCGGGAGAGCGTCCAGCCATTCCGCCTCGACGATGCGTTTCACTACGCGACCTCCAATAGCGCGCCATGACAACTAAAGCCTGCGCCGAACGAAGACATCCACCAAAATCCGCCGCGCGCCTGTTCCGCCAGCGCCGCTTGCAAAACGAAATAAACGCACGGGCTGCTCACGTTGCCGAATTCGCGCAACACGGACGCGCTCCAGCGCATCGCGTCCGCATTCAATCCAAGCCGTTCCTGCAATGCCGCCAACACGTCCCTCCCGCCCGCGTGCCAAATCCAGCCGCTGATTTGTTCGCGCGGCAGATTCGATTCGCGAAGCGTTGTGTCCAACACACGCTCAGCGTGTTTGGCGGCCAGTCCGGGGACTTCAGCGCTGAGGCGATTGCGCAACATGCCATTCTTCTGCTCGAAACGGAGCAAATCGCGCTCTTTCGCCGAAAGCTCCGTGCGCGAGCGAAGCCATTTGATTTTGCGGACGTGGGAAGACGGTTCGTTCGCCAAAACAGCCGCGCCCGCGCCATCCCCGAACAAGCACGCGCTCACCAGCACGCCGGGATCATCATCCATGTAAAACGCCGCGCTGCACACTTCCACGCACACTGAAAGCACGTGATGACAACGTCCGGACGACAGCAATGCTTCGCCCGCGTGAAAATTCGGCAAGGCGGCGCCACAACCTTGCCCGACCAAATCCAGCAACACGGCATCCGCGCGCAAGCCAAGCCGCTCGCTAACGTAGCTCGTCAATCCCGGACATAAATAACCAGTGCAGGTGCTCACGAGGAGCGCGTCGATTTCATCCCTGCCGATGCGCGCGTCCAGCAAAGCCTTTTCCGCCGCCTCCGTCGCGAGCGCGGGCGCGTGTTTGACGAAACGCACGTGAAGAACGTCCGGGCGGGCATCAAAAACCTCGTGCAATGAATCCAGCGCGAGATGGCGCGTTTCGATGCCATTGTTGCCGGTCAGAACCTTTCTCAAGATGGCCCGCGAGCGGGCGTTGAGTTGAGAGAATTGCGGCGCGATGCGTACTGCCTCCCACCCTTCGCTCTGTTTATAAGTTTGCAGCGGCGCTGCTGTCCCCAACCCCGTTATGAACATGCAAGAGAATAGCTTCGTTCCGGCTCAAATTCCAGTGAGGGTAAGAGGCAGTCGCGGGCGGATTGTTCCTCCCATCAACAAAAGCGAACAAATGGCGTCGAGACAATTTCCACCGCGCTTTCGCCATCGGCTGTGCGCAAGCTCAAATGCGTTCCCGGCTGGTTCGATTCCTTGCGCACGTAGCCCAAAGCGATATTGGCCTTGAGCGAAGGTGATTTGACCGCGCTATTGATAAAACCAACTTCCTTGCCGTTATGAAACAACTTGTCGCCTTTTTTGGGCAAATGCTTGAGCTCATCCGCCAATCGCAAGCCGCGCAACGACCTGGCCACCTGGCCGTAGGTGCGAATGCGCGCAATGACCTCCTGGCCGATGTAGCAGCCCTTGTTGTAACTGATGGCGCGGCTTTCGATGCCGGTTTCGGGCGCAAGATTGCTTTCGTCCATATCCGCGCCGAAGCGGGGGATGCCTGCTTCAATGCGGGCAGTTTCCAGCGCTGTCCAGCCGCATGCGCGTCCGCCCACTTCACGCGCCGCCGCAATTAATTTATCCATCACGGCGCCGAGAGCCGGCGTGGGCACAAAAAAATCAAAACCTTTCGTTCCCACGCGCGGCTGGTTCATCAAATAAAGCTCGCCAAGCGTCGCATCCTTGATGCTTGTGAAATGCATTGCTTCCGCAGGGACATCCTGGAACAACCCCAATCGTTGCACCACTTCCGCAGCTTTTGACCCCTGCACGCTCAACAAACCATACTGCTGGGCCACATCCACCACCTGCACATCATCGGCAATGATGTATTTTTCCAGCCGTTGAGCGACGGACGCGGTGAGGCCGGGTTCGAAATCGAGCAGGAGTTCGTCTGGCAAACAATAAATATTAAGGTCGCTCTGCAATTTGCCCTTGGCATTGACCAGCGCCGCGTAACAACTCTGCCCGGCGCGCAAATCCTTCACATTGTTCGTCACCTGGCCATTCAACCAGCGCGCGCGGTCCGTGCCGGTGAGGCATAACCGGCTGCGAAAACTCAGATCCAGCACGCCCGCGCTTTCGCGCAAGGCCGCGTGTTCCGCCAGCCAATCGCCATAATCGGCCACCACTTCGCAATCGTTCACTTCGGCGAAGCGTCCGTTTAATCCCTTGTGAAATTCGTGCAGTGCCAGCGTCATGGAAATAACTTCGCCAAATTACGGAGAATCACAAAGACTTTCGCGTCAATTGATCGCCCGCTCCGTCACTGCGTCAAAGAAATGCGCGCGGCTCATGTCAAACGCCAACGAAATGTCCTGCCCGATATGCAAGCGGTGCTCGCCGGCGACGCGCGCGACAAAGGAATTTCCCGCGCTGGCCGCGTAAAGATACGTTTCCGAGCCCAACGGCTCAATCACTTCGGCGACTGCCTCCAGCGTTTGCCTCGATTCGCCATTCTTGGCGCCCGCGTTTTCAGTGATGTGTTCGGGACGCAACCCAAGCACGACTTTCTTTCCTTCAAACTGAATCAATTTCGGCGTCACAGCTTCACCGACATGCAATTGAAATCCGGCCCTCTCCTTTGATTCCTTATTCCGCGCGCCGCATTCTGCATTGAACAAAATCCCCTTTCCGTTGCGCGTGATCGTGCCCTGAAAAAAATTCATCGCGGGCGAACCGATGAATCCGGCAACGAACAGGTTCGCCGGGCAATGATACAATTCCATCGGCGATGCGACTTGCTGCACGATGCCGTCTTTCATCACGGCGATGCGGTTGCCCAGCGTCATCGCTTCAACCTGGTCATGCGTCACGTAAATCATCGTCGTCCGGAGGCGGGCATGCAGGGCGGCGATTTCGCGCCGCATCTGCACGCGCAGTTGGGCGTCCAGGTTCGAAAGCGGTTCGTCGAACAAAAAAACTTTCGGCTGGCGCACCATCGCGCGCCCGACGGACACACGTTGTTTTTGGCCGCCGGAAAGTTCACCCGGCTTGCGCCCCAGGCAATCCTGCAAGCCGAGCAATTCCGCGGCGTGTTTGACACGCGCCTGAATTTCTTCGCGAGGCACCTTCCTCAGTTTCAGGCCGAACGCCATGTTTTCATGGACGCTCATGTGCGGATACAGCGCAAAATTTTGGAACACCATCGCGATGTCGCGCTCGGAAGGAGGGACTGAATTGACCGTGCGGCCAGCGATGGAAATCGTCCCGGAAGTGGGTTCTTCAAGACCGGCAATCAGCCGCAGGGTCGTGGACTTGCCGCAACCCGAAGGGCCGACCAGCACAAGAAACTCTCCTTCCGCAACACTTAGATTGGCACGATTCACCGCGCACACCGTCTCACCTTTCCCACCCTTGAACTCCTTGGTGAGATTTTCAACAACGACACTCGTCATGTTCGCATTTTTCAACTTCGCATTCCATTTGTCGAGCGGCTTTTCACCACATCGGCCAAGAGACGCCAAGAACTGAAAGGATAGTATTTAAAATAAGCTAGCAGGCTTGTTACAAATCTTGTATCCCTCAACAGAAGAAGGTCGTGATGAAAAAATTTCTTCAAACTGATTCCGCCGGCCTTCAATGCATCATTTCTGCAGTCTCTCTACTCGGCTCGCTTGCCGGTTGGAGCCTGTGGTTTGTTGGCGGAGTTTGGCAGAGACACTTCCACTGGGGCGAAGCAGCGTTATGGGGTCTATCGTCCTGCATAGGATTATTGACTTCAATCAATGCGGTCCGTTTTTCACGCACACATAGGACGGAAAGCGCAATGATAGCATCGATCTCAATATGTTTGGCTCTTTTCCATATTTCATCTTTTTTGCTTCTAAGCTTATTTCTTCAATGGTTGGCGCAAGGCGGCCCCAGACCTTGAAGAAATGTGAAAATCCTTCAAGGCTTCTACGTTGAAGCTGACAATCACGTTGACGCTTCTTGCGCGTTCCCGAATATTATGGAACAGAATCGAACATGAATCTCGACACTCTCTACTCCGAACTCACCCTCGCAACTAAAACGAAAATCGTCCTCGTCGTGCTGGACGGGCTTGGCGACATCGCCACCGAACAACAAAATTACATGACGCCGCTTGAAGCAGCGCGCACGCCGAACCTGGACGCGCTCGCGAAAAACGGCGCACAAGGCCGCATGACGCCCGTTGCGCCCGGCATCACGCCCGGCAGCGGTCCCGGCCATCTCGCGCTGTTCGGTTATGACCCGATCGAATTCCAGGTTGGCCGCGGCGTCATCGAAGCGCTCGGTCTTGGTCTCGATCTCAAGGCGGGCGACGTCGCTGCGCGCGCGAATTTTTGCACGCTCGATTCCAAGGGCATCGTCACAGACCGCCGCGCCGGCCGCATCGAGACTTCTGTTTGCGAAGAGCTTTGCGAGCTGCTCTCCAAAAAAATCAAAAAGATCGGCGACACGGAAATCATCATCAAGGCCGGCAAAGGACACCGTTTCGTGGTCGTATTTCGCGGCCAGGGATTGGAAGGTCCGTTGAGCGACACGGATCCGCATCACGAAGGCGCGCCGATCCCGGAAGTCGCACCGCTCGATCCCGGTTCAACCAAAGCAGCGAAGACCGCCGGGTTGATCAAGGAATTTTATAAGGCCGCGCTGCCGTTGCTGGCCGGCAAAAAACCGGCGAACGGGTTTCTCATGCGCGGCATCGCGCATCAGCCGCACATTCCGCTGTTCGAGGAGCGATACAAATTGAAACCCGCCTGCATCGCGGTTTACCCGATGTATAAAGGGCTCGCGCAACTAGTCGGGATGAAAAAACTGGAAGGTCCGCAAACCATCGCCGAGCAGTTCCAGCGTTACATCGCCGAATACGACAACTACGATTTCTTTTTCATCCATTTCAAATACACCGACATGTACGGCGAAGACGGCAATTGCGAAGCCAAGCGCAAGGCCATCGAGGAGTTCGATGCCGCCCTGCCGATTCTTTTGCAGAAAAAACCGGAAGTGCTGGCCATCACGGGCGATCATTCCACGCCCTGCGCGGCGAAGGGCCATTCCTGGCATCCGCAACCGGTGCTGCTCGTTTCGCCGTTGTCCGGTTCCGACAAACTCCAGCGCTTCACGGAAACCGGCGCGAACAGCGGCTCGCTCGGTTTGTTCGAGGCGAAGTTTCTCATGCGCTTGATGCAGGCGAACGCGAAAATGTTCGACAAATACGGCGCGTGAGTGGGCGCCGCGTTGCGCACGAAGGGTGAACCGCAGCATCAAATTGTGAGAATGTCCGCAATCGTTCCGGAGGGACGAAGAATGCCGCATCTTTGTCCTGCCGCAATGAAACAAAAATTTTTTTGCGTGAAAATTTTTCAAAAAAATTCTGGTCAGCGAAAAAATTTCTGTCTTAATCGGTTTCAGAGATCCATGAACACCTGAGGGAACGGAGGTGATTTGCATGGCAGCCAAGAAAAAGGCCAAAAAAAAGAAGAAATAAATTTAGAGGTGAAGAGACAGCGATGAAAAGACACCTGCTGCTGCTTCACCGCAACCCTCTCCCCCGTCGGGGGAGAGGGAGCCAACCCAGGCATCGCTGTTCTTGCGGACGATGCCCGTCTTCCAAATCGTTTTTCCCTCATCGCGTTTCACTCCATGGCCACACTGGTTTTTGACATCGAAACTTCCGCGCTGCCCCTGGAGAATTTTGACGAGGTGCAGCAGGAATATCTCTTTCGCGAGCTGGAAAAAATCCCGGACGAACTCGCGCGCAAGGCGCGTCACGAAGAGATCCAGCGCCAGTTCAATCTCTGGCCGTTCACCGCGCAGGTGGTCTGCATCGCCATGCTCAACGCCGATACTTCGCGCGGCCAGGTGCTGTTCACCGCCGACGATTATGAACCCGATGCTGCCGAAGCGGGGCCGGTCGAATTCGTTCCCTGCATGGATGAGGTGGAACTGCTCACGGCGTTCTGGGATGTTGCGCAGCATTACGATTTCGTGGTGACGTTCAACGGGCGCGGGTTTGACGTGCCGTTTTTATATCTGCGCTCGGCGCTCTTGAACGTGCCGGTCACGCGCAAGAACTGGCTCGGCTACCGTTACGCGACCGAGCCGCACTGCGATCTGGCCGAGCAACTGACCTTTTATGGCGTGAGCGGACGCGAAGGCGCAGCGCGGCGTTTCAATCTGGATTTTTATTGCAAGGCCTTTGGCATCGAATCGCCCAAAAGCCACGGCGTGACCGGCATGGACGTGAAGGATTTGATGGCCGCGGGCCGGTTCCGCGAGATCGCCGAATATTGCCTGCGCGATGTCCGCGCCACGGTGGAACTTTACAAAATCTGGAAGGACCGGCTGGCAGGAATCAAATGACCTCCGCCGACGCAGCACCTGAAAGGGCTGCACGCGCCTTTGACTTTTCCGACTGGCCGCAAGCCGTTTCTGGCGAAACGTCGCGCCCCTTCAACGGCTGGCCGGTTTCACTCTTAACGTGAGCCCTTCAAACCCGACGATCTCCACCGGCTGACCGGCTTCGATTGGCGTCTCGCTGACGGCGTTCCAGTATTCGCCTTCCAGAAAAACCTTGCCGCCCTGGGCGTCAATCCGCGACAACGCCGGCACCGTCCGACCCAGCATCGTTTCCTTGCCCACGCGGACGGGCTGGAGTTGCGCCCCGATTCCTTTGCCGACGACGAAGATGAAAAACAGCGCCGTCACCACCGTGCCCGGAATGATCCAGCGCAGCGAGAGATTGAAACCCGGCCCGGCGTGGTTAAACAGCATCAGCGCCCCTAAAAAAAACGCGATGATGCCGCCAGCCGTCAACACGCCGTGCGTGGCCGCAAAAACGTCCGCGATGAACAGCAACAACGCCAGCCCGATCAATGCCAGGCCCGCCACGTT
>DASRBR010000443.1:0-3738 GCA_035653495.1 Verrucomicrobiia bacterium | reverse complement strand
CGCGCGACCGAAGAACGTTCCCGCGAGGAATCGGTGCGCCAGTTGCTGGAACAGGTGCAAACCGTGCGCAACTGGACGGCGAATCGCTTGCAGGCGCAGGTGGTTGCGGGCGAGTTCAACACCAGCGCGGATGACCAGGGTTTTGCGGGCGAAAAAACTTTGCCGCGACTGAAACAGTCCGGTTTCGAAAGCGCGTTCGACGGGCTCGAGCCGGCAAAACGCGTCACGCTGCCGGGAAACGCAAACCGGCCTGATGCCACGACCGATTACCTTTTCACGCGGGACGTTGGCGGCGTGTTGAATCCGATGATTTATGAGGCATCGCTCACGGAACATTGGGTGCTGACGAGCGACCTGGATTTGGATGTGGAAAAACCGCAGCCCATACCGGCTGCGCCTGTGATTGCAGAAACGCCACCGGTCAAAACCGTTCCCAAAGAAAATATTCCGGCGAACCAAACCAATGAAGCTACTGCGGCAAAATCGGTTCCGATCGTTTCCGCGTCATTTGAGTCTGATACGGGTAGGGACGGCGCGCTGCGCCGTCCGCGGATCCCGCATGCGGGACAGCGCGATGTCCCTACCCAGCAACTGCAGGTGAATTGGCGATTGATTGGCACCTGCGCGGGCGCAGTGATTGTGTTGTTTCTTTCCGGCTTGCTGTTGGGCATCCGGTTGCGACGCAAAAAACCGAAAGCATTGCTTCCCACGCCACGCACAAGCCCGCGCCTTGCGCCGATCAGCGGGCCGGAACGCATCGTGGTTGTGCCGACAACGACGAACCAGGCGCCATTTGTGCGAATCGAGGTCGAAGGCGTGACCCAAACACAAACGCAATCGCAGTCGCAGACGTGGCAGTCGCAGCCCGATACCGCGCAGCCGCACGTCGAGCAAATTCCCGGGCCGCTGCGCGAGGGACTGATCCGGCAATTGAGTCATTGGCTGAAATCGAAATTCGTGCAGCGAATGATTTCCGACCGCGCGGAATTGATGAAGACGCAGCAAACCGCCGCGCTCAAGGTGCTCGCGATGGACGAGCGTCTTTCAAAGGTCGAGCGCCAGATCCAGGAACGCAACCGCGAATACGAGCAGCGCATCGATGTGTTGCTGAAGGAACTGGAGGTCGCGCGCGAGGAAAACCGCGAATTGATCCGCGCGAAAATTGCCGTCCTGCGCGCTGAAATGGAAAAGAACGCAAGGTCAGCGCCGGCGAAACCGAAAGATTGATGTTCTATTATGTCCCGCGATGGAATTAGTGACTCCCTCCATGAACCTGCTAAAGGAAACGGTTGCTGTGATGCGGGCTACATTCAATTCAGCCGAAAATGGAAAACTCCCTCTCTTCCGCGAAGCGGAGGAGAGGGACGGGGAGAGGAGGCGCTTATTGAGAATAGCCAGGATATTATTGGCAAAATACGTTTTGGATTTCTAAATACGAGCCCCTCTCTCCGACTCTCTCCCCGCAAAAGCATTTGCGGGGAGAGAGTGAAGAGAACGCGCTCGGCTTGCCAATGCGATAGACCGGCCTGTCCCGTTCAGGGGTTCAATGCGCGAATTCTTTTCGAGGGAATCTCTCACAGAGGAGAGGGTAAGGGCGAGGGCGAGCCTTAATCACCTGAAATCTTTATCGAAGATTCAATTGGCCGTTCATGCAGGTAACCAAACCAAAACCCGCGGCAGTCAAACCCGTTGCGCCCGCCCGCCGGCGGTTGATGTCGCTCGACGTGTTTCGCGGCGCGACGATCGCCTCAATGATGCTCGTGAACAATCCCGGCACATGGAACGCCATTTATCCGCAACTGGACCATGCGGAATGGAACGGCTGGACGTTCACCGACGTGATTTTTCCGTTTTTCATCTGGATCGCCGGCGTGGCAGTGCCGCTATCCACCGCCAAACGTCTCGAACGCGGTGAAACCCGCGCCACGCTGTTTACCCATGCCTTGCGGCGCGCAGTGATTCTTTTTGCGCTCGGTTTTTTTCTCGCGTTTTTTTCTTATCTCATCAACGGCTCTTACGCGAAGGCGGGCGGGTTCAGTCCATGGTTTGCCGACATCGGCGCGAACATCCGCATCATGGGCGTGTTGCAACGCATCGCGATCTGCTATCTCGTGGCGACCACCATTTTCCTCAGCACCAGATTGCGCGGGCAAATCACATCATTGATCGCATTGCTGGCGGGCTACTGGCTTTTGATGAAGCTCGTGCCGGTGCCCGGCCACGGCGCCGGTGTCCTGACGAAGGATGGAAATTTTTCCGCTTATGTGGACCAAATCGTCCTCGGCCAACACACCTGGCACGCGTTGCCGTGGGACCCGGAAGGCATCGTGAGCACATTGCCGGCCATTGCGACGTGCCTCTTCGGGATTTTGACCGGGCAACTTTTGTTGATCAAACGCAGCGTGGAGCAAAAAACCGGATGGCTTTTCACCGCGGGCAACCTGCTGATGCTCGCGGGCGCGGTAATGAACATCTGGCTGCCCATCAACAAAAATCTTTGGACCAGTTCGTATTCGGTTTTCATGGCGGGCCTGGCGATGAACGTGTTCGCAGTTCTTTACTGGCTGATCGATGTGAAAGGTCACGAGCGCTGGGCCAGGCCATTCGCCATTTACGGCCTGAATGCCATCACGGTGTTCATGCTCTCGGGATTGATCGGGAGAGTTTTGTTGGAAATCAAAGTGACCGATGCCGCCGGCCAAAATGTCGCGCTGAAAAATTATTTGTTTGAAACGTTTTTCAACGCGCCGCTCTCGCGGCTTGGGCTGGATGCCAAACTTTGTTCCTTGAGCTGGGCCGTTGCCTTCATGCTCTTTCTTTATCTCGTGGCTTATGTGATGCACCGGCGCAAATGGGTGTTGAAGCTTTGAAAACAGTTTGAAAAGCGGCCGAATTTTCCCCAATCTTGCGGTATGAAGCGGTTTTGGATTTGTTTTAGTTTGGCGATTTTGACAATGCTGGCAGGCGGTTGCAAGCCGTCCTCCAGTTCGTCCGCCCCTGCTGCTGCCGCAACCCTGCGGGGCTACCCGACCGAGGCGCAACCGAAGTTGCCGACAATCAAACTGTGGATCGGCCCGCAGGAAATGATTGCCGAGATGGCATTGACCGAAAAACAAGAACAGACCGGAATGATGTTCCGCACCAACATGGCGGAAAATGAGGGAATGCTTTTTGTGATGCCTTATCCGCTCCAAGCGAGATTTTGGATGTACCAAACTGTTTTGCCGCTTTCCTGCGCCTACATCACAGCGGATGGAACCATTGCTGAGATTCATGACCTTCAGCCGCACGATACCAATGAAGTCGTCTCCAAAACGGATGACATTCTTTATGTGCTTGAAACCAAACAAGGATGGTTCAAGCGCAACAACATTGGCGTGGGCACCGTCATCACGACCGACCGCGGACCTCTACGCAAGGTTTTCCAGCACTAAAAAACACTTCTGGGTTCCGGCTTCAGGGAGCTCGTTAGAAAACATTCGTTGGCGCGCGGACTTCCAAGTTGCTCCCTAGAAAAGATTTTGGTCTGAGGGGAAAGAATGGAATTGAGATAGGACTTGCGGAGCGCACGCGTCCCGCGTGCTCCGTTCGGCGTCTCGCCGAACGGAAGGGAGTTAAGAAGCGCGTTGCTCAAAAACTTTTTGCCGCGAAATCGTAGCGCAGACATTCCTGTCTGCGGGTTCTGGGGACTTTCCAGTCCCCAGTTTGGCTGGAAAAATGGGATATTTAAACCTCGAA
>DASRBR010000442.1:0-2049 GCA_035653495.1 Verrucomicrobiia bacterium | reverse complement strand
AAGCCTGCACAAGCTCGACCAGATTAAGCGCATCGGGCGCAGTCTGGCCATAAACGTAGGGATTGCGCGGATCGGCGGCGTATTCCACATCGGCCCGCCGCGCCTGCAAGGCGAGTTGCCCGCAAGCCGCCAACAGCACGCATCCGGCGATGATTTGCACCGGCAATTTTCGCAGCCAATGCAACAGCGCGACGGTTCCCACGCCTGCCAGCAAAATCATTCCTTGCCAGAAGTTCAACAAACACCAGGGCGTTTTGTAACTGATGACGCTATAAGCAATCGTCAAAAGGACTGTGTAAAACGCGATGAACCGCGTGAAATGTTTATCGCCTTCGACCCCGTTGCGCGCAAACGCGGAAATAAGACCAATCAGCGCCAGAAAAAGAATCAATGCTTCGCTCCAGAGGGGCCCCTTCCCGGAATGAAACCAGGCAAGACGGTGCAGGTAAAAATCCCAGGCATGAATGTGTGGCGATGCGCCTTCCGCGCGATGCAGCCACGGTAAATACGTGCGCACCGCATCCAGCGGCCCGCTCGCGTTGGTAAAGAACGACGAAAACAAGACAATCGCCACAACCAGCCAAACAATCACTGCGGCCACAAGATGCTTCAGGCTTAACTTCGTTGGAGTTTCTTGATTTTTTGCGTTTTGCGCGTCGGACCAAAAATGTTCCGCAATCAAAGCGGCGATCATCGCCACAATCGCCAGCAGAAATGTCTCTTTCGTGCTCTGCATCAAACCAACCGCTGCGCCGGTGAGCAGCGCCCAACCGAGTTTACGGCTGCGCCACCAACGCCATCCCGACGCCAGCGCCAGAAAGGTGAAGAACACCAGCAGCATTTCGTGGATGTAATAGCGGCTGTAGAAAACCATCGCGGGCGAAATGGCTGTCAGCAACGCCGCGCAAATTGCGGGCCATTTTCCCAATCCATCCGCGACCAATGCGATCAACCCAATCAATCCCAATCCGAACAGCACGGTGACCATCCGCAATTGCGCTTCGGTGAAATCCTCAAAATTTTTTGGCCCAATCAGTTTCATCCAGAGCCAGCTTATGTAAGGCAGCGTTGGGCCGTGATATTCCTGCGGGTCGTATCGGTAGGAGCCGTGTTCCCAAAGCGCGCGGAGCTTGATTGCGTTCACGCCCTCGTCGTTGTGCATCGGGCGCGCATCGAGTTGGGGAAAACGCAGCGCTGCGCCGATGAAAAGCGCGAACAAAAGGCCGAGCGCGATTGTCCGGTTCATTTCGAGCGGGACAATGCCGGGCCTGGTTGCGTTGCGTTCATCAGTGATTCATTAGACAGAACGCCAGATTGTGACAAGCACGATTGGCTCGAACATCCGCGCGGGGCGTATCTCCGAACTGTTCGGAAAGAGCTAGATTTGTTCAATATGACGGCGACTGGAAAGTCGCCTGAACCCGCAGGCTGGAAAGCCTGCGCCACGTAGCGCAGACATTCTTGTCTGCGGGTTGTGGGACTTTCCAGTCCCACACTTCAGAACTATGTTGGGATGCACCCGCCGCGCAGATGTGCTTGCCCATACCCGCATTTCGCGGTAGTCTTCGCAAGTTCACACACCAAATTGGAGTCTCTATGAAACCTGAACTTTCAAGGCTTGTCTCTCAAGCCAAAATCCTTTTCGTCCTGCCCGCAATCCTGTTCGTCACCAGTGTTTCAGCGCGCGCAGCCACCGCCGCGAATGAAAACTGGCCGCAGTGGCGCGGGCCGATGGCCAATGGCGTCGCGCCGGACGCTAATCCGCCGACAAGTTGGAGCGAATCGAGCAACATCAAATGGAAAGTGAAACTTCCGGGCAGCGGCTCGGCCACGCCGGTCGTTTGGGGCGGCAAAGTTTTTGTTGAAACCGCCGTGCCAACCGGCAAAAAACCGGCAGCCTCCACCAAATCCGCCGAGCCCGATGATGCGCCATCGGGCGGTGGCCGCGGCATGGGCGGCGAAAAACCGGACGAAGTTTATCAGTTCATGCTGATTTGCCTCGACCGTTTCACAGGCAAAACGCTCTGGCAAAAAACCGCCCGCGAAGAA
>DASRBR010000441.1:0-8965 GCA_035653495.1 Verrucomicrobiia bacterium | reverse complement strand
GTGATCACCGGCGCATACCAGCCGCGCCATTCCAATTCGACAACACCGAGATGCAACAACAAAAGAATGACCCACGCGCCGCAATCGAGCGCGAGCGCGAGCCAGCAGCACAGGGCGACGAGGCGTTTGAAAAACGTGCGTTCTCCGCGACGCACCTTGACGAGCAGCAGCGGCAACGCAATCAACAGGACAATCAATCCAATGATCAGCTTGCGTTTAAAATGTTCAGGCATGGTTCAGTTCGTTATTTGACCGCATGCAACTTTGCTGGCGGGAAGGGTTGGGGTCAACCTTTCTGTGGGAGAGAATTTATTGTGCTGGCGCCTTGCCATAGCCAAAAAAATCTCCATATGAAAATCTTTCACTTCATGCTCTTTCCCCTTACTCTCCTCGATCGTATGAAACAGCAACACTCAGAAAGGAACACACTGGATCGGCGCGGATTTCTCAAGACAACCGGCGTCGCGCTCGGCATCGCGGGATTGACTGGCTTGGCGACGGAAACGCAGGCCGCGGATTTTTGGCCCATCCATCGTTCGCTGGTGCGCAAGAACAACGTCGTTTTGTTCCAGGGCGATTCCATCACCGACATGGGGCGCAGTCGCGACGAGGCGGCCAAGCCCAACAACGGCGCGGCCATGGGCGCCGGTTACGCGTGGTTCGCAGGCGCGGAATTGCTCGTGGACCGGCCCAAGGACAATCTCAAAATTTTCAATCGCGGCATCAGCGGCAACAAGGTTTTTCAACTTGCGGAACGTTGGGACGCGGATTGCCTCGCATTGAAGCCCGACGTGTTGAGCATCTTGATCGGTGTGAACGATTTCTGGCACACGCTCAGCGGGAATTATAGTGGCACGGTCGAAATCTACGAACGCGATTATCGCGCGCTGCTGACGCGCACGTTGAAGGCGTTGCCGAAGGTGAGGCTGATCCTCTGCGAGCCCTTCGTGCTGCGCACCGGCCATGTGAACGAGAAATGGTTTCCGACCTTTGATCAATATCGCGCGGCGGTACGGCGCGTTGCGCAATCGTTCCACGCCACGTTCGTGCCGTTCCAGGCGATGTTCGATGAAGCCGTCAAATACTCCCCGCCTGAGCAATGGGCCAAGGACGGCGTGCATCCCACGTCGGCAGGCGCTTCTCTGATGGCCCACAACTGGCTCAAGGCCGCGAACGGCAGGCGGTGAAACTGACGCAGGTAGAGACATCGCGCTGTCCCGCATGCGGGATCCGCGGACGGCGCAGCGCGCCGTCCCTACCAGTTGCGGCCAATTCTCACGCCGGGTAATAAGATTGCTTCGCAGCACGCGCTTGGTTAGAAATATTTTTCAATGGCTCCAAGCAATGCGACCCAGACACAGCGCGATGAAAGGGTGGTCAGAGACGCGGACGACGCGCAGCAACGCGCGCGGTTTTTGAAGCGGGCGTTCTGCGCGTGGGTCATCCTGCTGGCACTTTTTCAATTTTCCGAAAACACCGCCGATCCGGATTTGTGGGGGCATGTCACCTTCGGCCAGGAAATGCTAAGCACGCATTCGATCCCCCGGACCGAAATGTATTCGTGGACAGCCGCCGGCCAGCCGTGGTTCAACCACGAAGTCATCGCGGAAATTTCTCTTGGCGCCGCGCATGCCTTGCTTGGTGGCGCCGGGCTGCTGTTGTTGAAAATGACGGTTGGTCTTCTCGCTTTCGCGCTCGCGTTGAAAATTGCGCTCGAAGAAATGAATCCGGGCGAGCGATGGGTCGCGTGGGCGGTGGGCGCGATCGCGGTGGTGGAAATCTCCTTTGGCTTTTCCGCGCGCCCGCAAATCTTCACCGCGCTTTGCGTTGTGCTTGAATTGCTGCTGCTGCGGCGCATCCACGCAGGCGCGCCGTTGTGGGCAATCGCGTTGCCGCCGCTCTTCGTTTTCTGGATCAACACGCACGGCGGCGTGCTGGCCGGCGTCGGTTTGCTTGGCGTTGCCGCAGTAGCAAGCACAGCGCAACACTTCTTTTCGTCATCATCTCAATTCTTTCACGCAAGTGAGTTGGAACCACACCTTCCCCCTCACCCCAGCCCTCTCCCTATGGGAGAGGGAGCATCGCCTGCCGCTGCCGTTGAAACCGATGATCACGGGACACGCCCGAGGTGGCCAAATAGTTCACCCTCTCCTTGGGGAGAGGGTCAGGGTGAGGGGGACAGCGGGCCTTCCAAACCCAGCCAGACGCTCATATTCGAGAAGCGAGAAAACTCAAAGTTCCTTCCTATTGTGGCGTTGTGGCTGGCGTTGGCTGGCGCTATCGGCGCGCTGTTTTGCAATCCGTGGGGTGCGGGACTGATTCGATTCATCATTGAAAGCGTGAGCTGGCTGCGGCCGGAAATCGAAGAATGGAACCCGACGCCGTTGAACTGGGACCACGCGGCGATGTTCATCCTGGTTGCTCTGGCGATTTTCGCCTGGGCTTGTACGCAACGACGACGCGCATGGTGGGAAGCGGCGGTGTGCGCGGCGTTCGCGGTGCTGGCGTTGCGTTCAGTGCGCAACGTGCCGTTGTTCGCTCTGGTGGCAATGGCGCTGGTGCCGCGACCGCTTTCTGACGCGCTGGCGCGGTTTCGAAATCATTTCGCGCGCGCGGAAGAACTTTGGAAACAACCCGCCGCGCAAAAAATCATCGCCGCGTTGCTGGCCGTAACATGCATTCTCATGGCCATCGCCACGTTCACGCTGCACAAGCAAAATCCGTTCACGATGGAAGTGCCACGCGACAAGTATCCGGTGGCGGCGATCGATTTCATCCGCGAACATGGATTGCGCGGGAAAATGTTCGTCTATTTCGATTGGGGGGAAATGGCGATCTTTCATCTGCCAGATTGTCCACCGTCGATTGACGGGCGGCTGGACACCTGTTACTCGCGCGAGTTGATCGCCGCGCATTGGAAAGTTTACAACGGCGAACTATGCGATCCGAAAGTGTTCGACCCCTTCGCGGCGGACATGGCGTTGCTGCCGGCGAAGTTGGCAGGCTCATTGTATGTTTCCAAGCAACCCGGCTGGCGCGCGGTTTATTATGATGACACCGCAGTGCTGTTCGTGCGCGATGCGACGCGTTTTGCCGGTTTGCAGAAACTCGCGCTTCCCGTCGAAGGGCCAAAATCCGCCAGCATCGGGCGAGCGGCGTTTGCGGACAAGAGCCCGCGACCACGCGATTTAACCGCAGATGAACGGATGAACGAATGTGAAATCGCAAATCGAAAATCGCAAATCAAAAATTAAAAAAACCCCGCAGTCCTTGGTCGCGGGGAAAAATTTAGGGTGCGGAAATACTCATGCCAAAAAAGCGCCCTTGCCGGAATGGGGTAAAAGACCCATGAGCGTTAGGTAGGGACATCGCGCTGTCCCGCATGCGGGATCCGCGGACGGCCCGGCGGTCCGTCCCTACCCGCGATTGACAATTTTGCGCGCTGTTCTATTGTTCGCGCATGAAAGTCATCACCCTTTTCCTCGCGTTGCTTATGGCCCAAATCGTTTCCGCACAGACCAAAACTTCCCTTTACGACATCCCGCTTAAGAACATCGACGGCAAGGACACCTCGCTCAAAGAATACAAAGGCAAGGTGCTGCTCATCGTGAACGTGGCGTCCAAATGCGGGTTCACGCCGCAATATGAAGGGCTTGAGGCTTTGCAGAAAAAATACGAGAAACAGGGATTCACCGTGCTTGGATTTCCCTGCAACGACTTTCTAAGCCAGGAACCCGGCACGCCGGCGGAGATCAAGCAATTTTGCTCCAGCAAATACAACGTCACCTTCCCGCTTTTTGCGAAGGACCACGTCAACGGCAAGGAAGCCCAACCGCTCTACGCAGTGCTCACCGGCAGCGATTCGCCGTTCCCCGGGCGCATCACCTGGAACTTCAACAAATTCCTCATCAGCCGCGACGGCAAAATCATCAACCGCTTCGGCAGCCGCACCAAACCCGAATCACCTGAAGTAACCAAGGCCATTGAGGAAGCGTTGAAGGAGAAATGAGGCGCATCCGTGGACGACCCATATTATGTCCGCGCCGTTCTGAACCACGCCATCGCCGTGCTCGAACACCGCAAAGCGCCGTTGGTCTATCCCTCTTTTGATAAGCAGTAATGGAACATCAGGAACAATTCAAAAGCGAACAGGAGGTAACGGAGAAAACAGAGTGATTTCAGGCGTGCTTCACGTTAACGGGCGTTTTATGCCCCTCACCATTCGATACGCCGATTTGCGAGAGAAAACAGTTTTTCTGCCGATTCCTTCTCTCTGTTTCCTCTGTTTTCTCCTGTTCAATTGCATCGTTCCGGCTTAAATGCGACGACGAGAATGAATTTTCGTTCAATAGCCTTCGCTGCGGCTTTGATCCTGTCCGTTTTTGCTTCGCAACAAAACGGGCGTGCTGCGGTTACGCCGTGTGAGATTCAAGTGGTGGACAAGGAGAATGGATGGCCGGTGCCCCTGGTGAAATTGCGCACGGTGAACAACACCGAGTTTGTGACCGATAACGCCGGGATCGTGGCATTTGATCTGCCCGAGTTGATGAACCGGGAGGTTTGGCTCGACGTTCGCGGCGATGGTTACGGCGTTCCGACAGACGGATTTGGAAATTCGGGCGTGCGCTTGAAAATGATGCCGGGCGGAAATCAACGGATTGAGGTGACGCGGAGCATGATTGCGCGCCGGTTGGGAAGATTGACCGGTTCGGGAATTTTCGGCGAAGTCCAGAAGTTGGGCGGCGAAAAGGATTGGCGGGAAACAGGCGTGCTCGGTTGTGACAGCGTCCAAAACGCCGTTTATCGCGGACGGTTGCATTGGGTTTGGGGCGACACTGCGCTCCCGAATTATCCACTTGGGATTTTCGACGGCACAAGCGCTGTCACTGCCACGAATCCGCTGTCCTCATTCGAACCGCCGGCCAGGTTGCGGTTGGATTATTTCACAGACGTAAAGGGCGCGCCGCGCGGTATTGCGAAAATGCCGGGACCAGGGCCGACATGGCTCACCGGCCTTGTCAGCCTGCCGGATGCTTCCGGTCGCGAGCATCTGGTTGCGACTTACTCGAAAATTCGCGGTCATCTGCAACCATACCAATTTGGCTTGTGCGTCTGGAATGATGCGACTGAATCCTTCGAGCCGTTCAAGGTGATTTGGGACAAAGCGAGTGGAGGGAAGCGGCCCCTGGTTCTGGACGGACACGCCGTCAAATGGACCGATTCGGCGGGCAAGAAATGGATTTTGTTTTGCAATCCGTTCCCGTTGGCACGTTGCCCGGCGACCTTTGAATCGTGGGGCGACACCAACAGTTGGGAGGCACTGAAGCCGCAACGCACCCTGACGTCCGCGGACGAACACGAGAAAATCGAGGTCCACAGCGGCGCGATCGCATGGAATCCGTGGCGCAGGCGATGGGTGACGGTGTTTGTGCAGAACCATGGAAAACCTTCGATTCTCGGCGAAGTCTGGTATGCCGAAGCGGACACGCCGACAGGTCCATGGGGACCGGCCGTGAAAATATTGAGCCACGAGAACTACACATTTTACAATCCGGCGCTGCACCCGGAATTTGTGCCCGATAAATCACCTGTGCTCTTATTCGAGGGAACGTATTCGGCCGAGTTCGCGAATCATCCGCAACCGACGCCCAAATATAACTACAACCAGATTTTGTATCGGTTGGATCTGGACGACCCGCGATTACTGCCCGCGCGCGGAAAGTGAAGGGCTGATTGGTTGATGGTGGATGGTTGAGAGTTGAGAGTTGGTAGCAGGTCACCCATCAGTCCTTTTTTCTGTTTTTGCAAAACTTCGCGCTTTGCGGCATCTCAAAATTTTTCCCGTGCACCGGGCAAACTGATTTAAAAACCCCAACGGGGGTTTTGTCACTCAGCCCAGTGGCTGGCGCGATTCAGAGAGCGCCTCCCCTGGGTTAGCGATCCATTAGAAATTAACATTTTCGAGCGGAGCGAGGCGAGCAAAGCGAGCATCTCCGATAAAGCAGGCACAACCTCGTTCGAGGTTGAAATCCATTACTATCACGAACCCAAGGTTGCCCAAGGCGGCAACCTTGGGCTTTGCGCCACAACATCGTTGATGTTGTCAGATGGCAAGTCCTCACGATTTATCCATTCACCTCTTTTTGAGCTTTTCAAAAAAACGCGCGCAACCCGTTGATTCTCAACAAAACCTCATACCTACGGTACGTTTGACAAAGCGTGATAGAATGGGCGCATGAAAAAATGGTTGATTGATGATAGTTGAGGGAACAGCCCATTCGGAGCATTCAATTGCGGAAATGCGGATTGCGGATTTTTGAAAATCTCCGGCCATCCTCTATCCTCAATGCTCTATCCTCGTTTTTGACTTTTCCCGCGTTCGCATGAACACGGGTTTGTTCTTTGACATATTGCTCGACATGCTGATTGTTATTGGCCAATGCTTTTTGAAGCGCGGACATTATTGTCCGCTCATTGTGGGCTGTTCCGAATGCCGCCTGAAGGCGGAACTCCAAACTCGGAGACACCCTTGCCTGCTTATTTTCGGCTGTCTCGAATGCCCTGCTGAAGTCCGGCGCTTGTCCCGAATGCCGCCTGAAGGCGGAACTCCAAACTCGGAGACACCCTTGTCCGCTCATTGTGGGCTGTCCCGAATGCCGGGTTGGAGTCCGGCGCGCCTGCTGTGTCGCCTTGTGTCGCCTTGTGTCGCCTTGTGTCGGATAACGCCGGATACGCTGAAACGACGCGGACAAGTCCACCTTCGCCAAGGCTACGGCGGACAAGACGATCCGCACTTCCTATGCCTAACTCACTGATACTTTTCGACTTGGATGCGGTTGGTGTCGTTAATACCCAATTCAAGCAAGGCGGCGTTGGCGTAAAGGTCGATGTTGTTGGTGATGGGGTCGGCGCCGGCGTTTTGGCGTTGGGCGCTGATTTCCTGCAGCGAAAGGACATCGAGGGCGACGGGGTCTTTGCTGAAACGAAGCTGGTTCAAAACGGTGGAGTAATGCAGGAGGCCGCGGTCCTGTCCTTCATATTGGCAGATCAAGGCGTCCACGATGTTGAGAACGACGCGGTCTTCGAGACGGAAATCATCGCCTTTGATGGGCAGCGCGCAAATCTCCGGCACGGCGAGCGACATGTCCTGGACCTTGTTCTCGAACCGGCCGATGTTGTCCACGCTGCCGAAGGCCATGCTGTAAAGGTTGCCGGTCACGCCGATCACGTTGTGATGCAGCATCGGCGTGATGACGATGACCTTGGTCAATTCCTGCGTGAGAAGTTTGGAGACATAAGATTTGCGCCCGACGCCCGGGCCGGTCTTGCCGAATTCCACATCATCGGCGGCGAGCGTTCCGAGCAGCGGTTTGTCGTAAAAAACCTTCAAATCGTAACCGCTCTCGACGCTGCCTTGCATGCGCACGCCAAACCGCTGGGCGAGTTCGGGATAACCGGCGTCGGTCAGTTCCGAGATGTGCCTGTCCCAGATGACAATGTTGCGCGGCGGAATGCCAGCATTCAACAATTCCTGGATGACGGCTGCGACAACGGATTTGCGGGTGCCGCTGAATGGCCCTGGCGCGGTGAAGACTTTGATGCCGATGATGTCATTTGTGGCAACCAATTTGCTCCATGCAGAACGGGCATTGGCCGTGCGCATCAGGTTGGTGACGCCGCGTTGGACCATCGCCTGCACGCGTTCGGGAACGGCTTTGAGATATTGCGTGGCGTCCGGGTCTTCGATGATGACCACGCGGGCGGTGGGGACATTGGTCCTCAAGGCGTTGTGGACGCCCGGTTCCTGCGCGCGCGCAAGCGGCGGCAGCAACAGGCAAAGGCAAAGCAGCCGCCAAAGGCAGCATCGGCGGCTCGCGACGGTCTGTGCGTTTCTTGACACTTATGGCGGCGAATGTTAACAACGACGTAGAATGGTGACCAACAAAAAGCTGGGGCGCAAATGGGTCTGCGTTCTGCTGCTGGCGACGGTGGTTGCCTGGCTTGCAGGTTGCACCCCGGCGGGACCGCGCGCGTTGCTGCGCGGCAAACGGTTGATTGAAAAGGGAGAATACGCCGACGCCGTCGAGCAACTCAAAATCGCCACCACGCTGCTCTCCACCAACGCGCTCGCATGGAATTATCTGGGCCTTGCGTATCATCACGCCGGCCAGCCCGGCCATGCCACGGAGGCGTATGAACACGCGATGCGGTTAAACCACGATCTGATCGTCGTGCATTATAATCTCGGTTGTTTGTTGTTGGAGGAAAACCGGCCGGACACGCTGGATAGGGCGCGCGATGAATTGTATGCGTATGTGCTGCATCAGGGCAATTCCATCGAGGGCTGGTTGAAACTCGGCACCGCGCAATTGCGGCTGGGGGAATTCTCGCAGGCTGAAGCGAGTTTTAAGCAGGTGCTGCGTCTCAATCAGCAGAACCCTGAGGCGATGAATGATTTGGGCGTGATCCAATTGCAACGGCATCGCAATCGCGACGCCGCCGGGTATTTCGACGCCGCGCTCAAAATCCAGCCTAATTACGCGCCCGCTTTGCTGAACCTTGCCGTGACGGAAGGTTATCTCAATAACCCGTCCGCATCGCTGCAACATTACCAGGATTATCTCGCGTTGAATCCGCGTCCGGCAAATTGGCAGGCGGTGAATGCCATCGCAAAACAACTCGAGCAACAGCTCGCGCCGCCTCCGCCGCCGGTGAACATCGTCGCAAATCCGCCGGTCACCAACCAACCCCATCCGGCCACGACGCCCACGAATGTTTCCAAACCCGAAACTGTGGCGAGCATTTCGCATCCAACCGCTCCGCCGCCTGCGGGCAGGCCGCCGCTGCCTTCTTATGATGAATCGCAAACAAAGCCAGAGGTGGTGAAGTTGCCGGAATCGCCTTCAATCCCGGTCGCGGGGCAAACCGCATCCAACAAGCCGGCCAATCCGCAACCGACCGAAAC
>DASRBR010000440.1:0-10119 GCA_035653495.1 Verrucomicrobiia bacterium | reverse complement strand
CAACCGAAATCTGCAGGATCAGGAAATAGAAAACCGCATCGCGGCACAATGGCCTGTTGAAAAGAAAATGGATCTCGCCAATTACGTCGTTTGGACAGAAGGCTCGTTGGAAGTTCACGCAGCGCAACTGGAACGCATCGTTCCTTGAATATGGGGTGAATTTTCGGTTTAAATTCCGTCCAACCCTGTTAAGTTCCCACTGTAATGCTTCTTTCACAGGACGAACTGCACAGTTTGACGGGGGCTCGTCATCGTGCGCCGCATGAACTTCTGGGAATGCACCCGCTGGGGGACGGTTCTGGAGTCGTGGTGCGCGCCCTGCTTCCCAACGCGGCAAAAGTTGAGATTCAACCGACGCACGAAAAACAAAAACCCAAAATCCAGCTCGAACAACTGGACCACTGCGGCTTGTTCGAAGGCGCCACCAAGTCTGCGAGTTCGGTCTATGCGTACGACTTGATCATCACCGATTATCAGGGCCGTGTTCGCAGGACGCGCGATCCTTATTCTTTTTTGCCCACGCTGGGTGAGACTGATTTGTATCTTTTCGGCAAGGGCGACGAGCGGCGAATTTACGACAAGCTTGGCGCGCAACTGCGCACGATTGACGGCGTCCATGGGACAAGCTTTGCGGTTTGGGCCCCGAACGCGCAACGCATCAGCGTCGTCGGCGATTTCAATGGCTGGGACGGCCGTTATCATCCGATGCGATTGCTGGGAGCGTCGGGTGTTTGGGAATTGTTTGTGCCGGGACTGGGTGAGGGGGCTCATTACAAATACGAAATCAAAAACGCGCACGGCCATATTGTTTTGAAGGCTGACCCCTATGGCTTCTTTTTCGAATCTGCGCCCAAGAATGCCTCCATTGTCTGGAACACCAAAAAATTTCCGTGGACAGACGAGGCGTGGCACAAAGCACGTCGCGCGACCAATCACCTGAAGGCGCCGATGAGCATTTATGAGGTGCATCTTGGCTCGTGGCGCAAGAAGACCATCGCGGAATCGTTCAGCTATCGTGAACTGGCGGGAATGCTCATTCCTTATGTGAAGCAACTCGGTTTCACGCATGTTGAACTGCTCCCGATTGCCGAGCACGCCTTTTATCCTTCGTGGGGTTATCAGGTCACCGGTTTCTATTCGCCGAGCGCGCGTTACGGCACGCCGGACGATTTCCAATTTTTCGTCAATGCGATGCATGAAGCCGGCATCGGCGTCATCGTTGACTGGGTGCCGGCGCATTTTCCGCGGGATGACTGGGCGCTGGCGCGTTTTGACGGGACCGCGCTTTACGAACACGAAGACCCGCGCAAGGGCGCGCACCAAGACTGGGGCACATTGATTTTCAATTACGGCAGGCATGAGGTGAGCAATTTCCTGACGGCCAACGCGCTGTTCTGGTGCGAGCGTTACCATATTGACGGACTGCGCGTGGACGCGGTCGCATCGATGCTTTACCTCGATTATTCGCGGCAGGAAGGCGAATGGATCCCCAACCAATACGGTGGCAGGGAAAATCTTGAAGCGATCGAGTTCCTCAATAAATTCAATCACCTCACGCACACCGAATGCCCCGGCGTTGTGACGATCGCCGAAGAATCCACCGCGTGGCCGCTGGTCACCCGTCCGCCTTATCTGGGCGGGCTCGGTTTTTCGTTCAAATGGAACATGGGCTGGATGCACGACACGCTCGGCTATTTCGGCCGCGATCCCGTCTATCGCAAATATCACCAGAACGACCTCACGTTCGCGATGCTGTATCATCATAACGAAAACTTCGTGCTGCCGCTTTCGCATGATGAAGTGGTGCACGGCAAACGTTCGTTGCTCGAACGGATGCCGGGCGATGACTGGCAGAAATTTGCCAACCTGCGCGCGCTGCTCGGTTATCAATGGACCTTTCCCGGCAAGCCGCTCCTTTTCATGGGCGGAGAATTTGGCCAGCGCGCCGAGTGGAACGCCAACGCCAGCCTTGACTGGCACTTGCTGGACCAGGGCCCGTATCATCGCGGCCTGCAACGGTTCGTCGAAGACTTGAACAAGCTTTATCTCGCTGAACCGGCATTGTGGGAAGGCGACTACGATCCGGGCGGATTCTACTGGATCGATTGCGCGGACCATCGCAACAGTGTGTTCTCGTTTGCGCGGCAAAACCCGGACCGGACGAGTGAGTTGGTGGTGATCCTGCATTTGACTCCGGTGTTGCGCACCAACTATCGCATCGGTCTCCCGCGACCCGGCATCTGGCGAGAAGTGCTGAACAGCGACGCCTCGCTTTACGGCGGCGGCAACCAGGGAAATTTCGGCCAGGTGATGGCGCAGGACTACAATGTTCACAATCAATCCTATTCTGCCGAGTTCACCCTGCCGCCTTTGAGCATCATGGCCTTCAGTCCGGGCGCATAGAAAAAAGAAACTGGCGGACTACTTTCGCAGACCGCCAGGAATTTACTAATATTGAAGGACGCTACGCCCAGGGCGCCGCGTTTTTTCGCAGATGCAAGATGGGCCTTTTCACCTTCACCATGATGATGAAGACGGTGAGAATTACAAAATCTCTTGTGATGGAGATTCGTATTTTCTGCATGGCGGTTTTTAAGCAAGGCCCATACCAAAGTTGCATGAATCGTGTTTCCAAATAATTGCCGATGAGCGAACAAGCTGTCGTGTGATATTTTCATAACGATGTTACTGCCGCACTTGAACGGAGAGTGAAAGCCGGCCACTCGAAAGCTCCTGTTTGCAATGGCTTCCCGTCAGAGGCAAACCCAAAACGGGTTTTCACATTCGAAAAGCTTACAAATCGCCCCATAAAAATCAGACGCCATAACGCAGTCGATTCCGGCTGAAAAACCTTCTGATTTCCGGCGAAAGCCGTGTTCCATGCCCTTTTGAGACAAAAATTGTCTCATTTTCATGGCGCAAGTGTCCCAATTTGGCACAGTTTTGGATGCGAAAATGCGGCTTCATTCGGGCATTCGATCCACTTTTGGCACTGCCAGCACGCGCGTATCGGGCTCAAAAAGCACCACTCCTTTGCCGACAGTGAACCGCGTTTTTCCTGCCAGCGCGATGGCCTGCAACGCTTCCCAACCGTCCAAATTCCAGGCCGCAAAACTGTGCCGATAAAAGTGGAACGAATCCATGGAATACAAGGCCGGCAGAAAACGAGCGTGCAATCGCCGTTTTAAGATCGGCAGCAGAAAATCCCAATCGCGATCGTTATAAACCGCGTGCGGCACGAAGCTCCTGCCTGCGATTCGCTCAGCAGTCTTTGCATCTTCAATGACCATCAGCGAGTCCAACGGGTCCTCGTCCGTGTGCAGCAACAAAAATGGCCGGCGAAACGTCGCCTGTATCAGCGTCTGGTTGGTCAGCGCAATGACGGCGTCCAGCAGGGTGGGGGAGCTGTTGGTCAGGTTCGCCTTGGCTCTGCGGAACATGTAAAACTCGTCGGTTGCGCCCGGCATGAAAATCAATGCCTTCACCACGTCATTGGATTGCAATGCGGGCAATAGGATGCGGACGCAATTGCTGCGGTTCAATTGCGCGATGTTCGTGCCCAGCGGCATCCGGCTCAACGCGCTTTGCCACGATTCCTCCGCGGGCGCGGCGAATTGCGCAAAGCAAATCAAAATGCAAAAAAGCAAACGCATGGCTGTCAATCAAATGAGAGTTGCACGACTCGTTCCTGAAGCTGCGCCGACCAACGGCCGAAATAACCAAGCAGCCGGTAAATTTCATCGAGCCGCTTCAAGGGCAACTGTTCACGCGGCGCATTCGATTGCCATGGCGCGTTCATCGTTTTGAGTTCCTCCAGCAAAGCGTCGCGTTGCATATTGATTTTTTTTTGCAGTCCGTTGAGACGCTCGATCCATTCCTGCCCGCGCTCGAACCATTGGACTTTGAGCAGCGGCGAAGCGACCCGGCCTTTCTCTTCCAAAAAACCATCCACCTGCTTGCACAACTGCCCGACTTCAAAAAACGCATCCATCACCTGGGCTGGGACGAGTTGGATGTCTGCGGGTTTTTCGCCCAATTCCAATTCGAGCAGATGGCGCAACCGGTCTTTCGGTTCGCGCAGGCAGTTGTATGCGGCATTCATTTCGGAGAAACGCCGGTCGGCGGCGATGCGTTCGGCTTGCGGCGCGGCGTGGACGCGGTCGGGATGGAATTGCGACGAGAGCGCGAGGAATTTCTGTTTCAATGCTTCGGGATCGATCCATGGCCGGCGCGGCTCGTTGAGCAGGGCGAAATGGTCGGGCATGGGCGGGGAAGTTACATGGTTACATAGTTACAAGGTTACAAGCAAGAACTCGCTCGTGCGCGCAATATGCGAAGTTGTAACGATGTAACCATTTAACTTTGTAACCAACATCATGCGCTGAAGCTCTCCCCGCACGAGCAGCTCGTCGCGGCGTTGGGATTTTTGACCTTGAACCCGCCCTCCTGCAAGGCGTCCACGTAATCCAATTCGCTGCCGGTGACATACAACGCGCTTTTCGGGTCAACGACCACGCGCACGCCGCTGGACTCGACAAGGATGTCGCGATTGGCCGGGCCGTCCTGCAAATCCATTTTGTATTGCAGCCCGGAGCAACCGCCGCCCACAACCGCCACGCGCAACACGCCGTTCGCTCGGCCCTGCTTCGTCAGCAACGAGCCTACCTTTTTCGCAGCGTTTGCCGTCAGCTTGATGAGCCGCTCATCGCCAATGCGAAAGTTCGGCGTTGCGCTGTTTTGATTTCCGGCGCCTGCAATCATGATTCAACCCAGTCGAAACTAGCTTTCATCCAAGCCTGCGTCAATGTTCCGAGTGCCCGCCATTCAGCGTTCGGCGTTCGATGTTCAGCGTTCGATGTTTTCGTTACGATTTTGTTTCGGTGCTTGGGTCTTTGGTTATTCGCCACCCCTCCCCCCCGTCCGAAAAAGCAGGAAGAGAGGGAAAAGCGGAAAAAGCAAGGAATACGGGCCTTTTTCTGGTGAGAAAAAGTGCGAGAAACGCCGAAAAGTGGGAGGAACCGCGGGAATACGGGCATTCGCTGATGGAAAACCGAGGAGTGGCGCGTTTCATCTTTTGTTCTTCCGTCTGATGCCATTTGTTCGTCATAGAATTCATCTGCACTTAAATATAACCGGGCAGGTAGGACATAAACTGTCCAACTCGTTTTCATCTTGTCCAAAACCGCCAGGATTAAATAGTCTTCAAAGCCAGAGAAGAGTCCCTATGCCAACGGTGCCAAAAATCATACCCAAGCCGGTCATCATCTCCTTCTTTCTAATAGGCGTGCTTTCGTCCATCGCGTTTCGCGTCATCATCATTTTCCAGAAGGTGCAGCCCGGCTGGGTGCGGCCGACGTGGTATTGCGGCGTATTGGGATACATGATTTTTTTCATCTACCGCTTTTACATTTCGCAACGACGCAAACGCGTCGTCGCCCAAAGCGGCATCATCTCCAAATTGCAAACCAGCGAAGCGCTTTCCGCCGACGACCGCCAGGCCGCGCTTTATCTGCTCAGCTCCATCCAGAAATCGCCCGAAGACTGGAATTATCTTGCGATTTTCATCCTGTCCATCGCAGCAATTGCGATTGATTGGATGATATGAAATTATTAGACACGAATGCCACGAATCTGCACAAATTTCTGACCCTTCGTGACAATTCGTCAAATTCGTGCCTGATTCTGACGGCGGGCTTTGCTGCGCTGGCGTAATCGTTTAAATACTTCTTCACCATCAACGCCTTTGCCTGCGTCCAGCGCCGCCGCGGCTTTCAGTAATTTTGCTTCAAGTTCAGGCAGCGACGCGACGGAGATTTTTTTTAGCAGTTCTTCCCTT
Organism: Verrucomicrobiia bacterium; assembly: GCA_035653495.1. GTDB lineage: Bacteria > Verrucomicrobiota > Verrucomicrobiia > Limisphaerales > Pedosphaeraceae > DATAUW01. The sequence goes on along the minus strand of DASRBR010000440.1, from coordinate 4,283 downwards.
TCCAAGAGTCGCAACCCTTCACGAAGAACTTCGCTCGCGGTTTGGAAATCACCGCTCTTGACCTTGCTGGCAACAAATTGATCCCACTTTCGTCCAAGTGATACATTCATAGTCGTGCTCCTCACTTATGATGCTGGATACAGAATAGCAATATAACATAAAATGCGCAAGCAGTGTTATTTGGGTTTTTGTGACATTTTATCGGATTCAAATGCCCGACGGCCGTTCTATCGCAGCGATTTCGATTAATTTGTTTGTTGATGCGAAGAGTTCGAGACACGAATGGCACGAATTTGCACAAATTTCCGACTTCGTGACGATTCGTGAAATTCGTGTCTATTCTATCCGTGTGAATCCGTGTCCATCCGTGGTTAAAAATCTTTTCTTTAAAGCCCTAAACTCTTGAACCGTTTTTTGATCTCTTTGAAATGGAAATCGAGGTTGCAGAGGCGATCCAATTCAGCGCGGGTAAGATATTTCGCCACTTCGGGGTCTGACAGCAATTGCGTCTTGAAATCGGCCTGGGCATCACCGGCATGTTTGGCCTCCCAGGTTTTCATCGCGTTGCGCTGGACGAGTTCGTAGGCGGCTTCGCGGGTGAGGCCTTTGCGGATGAGTTCAAGCAAAACGGTTTGCGAATTCCACATGCCGAGCGTTAACTCCATGTTGCGCTTCATGTTCTCGGGATAAACGATGAGGCCGTCGGTGAGCTTGGCCAGCGTGACGAGCATGTAATCCAGCAAGGTGCAGGAATCGGGAAAAATAATACGCTCGACGGAGCTATGGCTGATGTCGCGTTCGTGCCAGAGGGCGACGTTCTCCAGCGCGGCGACGGAATTGCCGCGCAAGACGCGGGCCAAGCCTGTGAGCCGTTCGCCGGTGATGGGATTGCGCTTGTGTGGCATGGCGCTGGAACCCTTCTGGCCGGCGGCAAAAAATTCTTCGGCTTCCAAAACTTCCGTGCGTTGCAGATGCCGGAATTCAGTTGCCCAACGTTCGATGCTCGCGCCGACCAACGCCAGCGTGCCGATGAATTCCGCGTGGAGATCGCGTTGGACCACCTGCGTGGCAATTGGCGCGGGACGCAGCCCAAGCTGCTTGCAGACGAATGCCTCGACCTTCGGCGAAAGATGCGCGCTGGTGCCAACCGCGCCGGAAAGTTTTCCCACGGCAACGGTTTTCTTGGCGGATTCGAGCCGTTGCAACGCGCGGCCAAATTCGTCGTACATCAGCGCGAGTTTGAGTCCGAAAGTGGTCGGCTCGGCGTGGATGCCGTGGCTGCGGCCAATCATTGGCGTGAGCTGGTATTTGCGCGCTTTGCGGGCGATGACCTGGCGCAGCTCCAGCACGTCTGCGATGAGCAGATCGGCGGATTGCGTCATCTGGACGGCGAAGGCGGTATCGACGACGTCGCTGCTGGTGAGGCCGAAATGCAGCCAACGGCTTGCGGGTGCGCCGATGTTCTCGGCGACGTTTGTGGTGAAGGCGATGACGTCGTGGTTGAGCGTGCGTTCGAGTTCCTTGCAACGTTCCAGGTCGAACTTGGCGCGGGCCTTCATCTGGGCGAAGTCCACCGGCGGGATGAGCCCCTCGTGCGAGAGCGCCTCGGCTGCGAGCAATTCGATTTGCAACCAGATTTCCAGCTTGCGCTGTTCGCTCCAGATTTCCCGCATTTCCGCCCGCGAATACCGTTGAATCATGATGCAATTAAAAATTAAACGGCCAAAAGTTAAAATGAAAAGTTTTTGCTCTGGAGAAAAGTTGATTTGGCCCATAGGAAGTGAATGGAAATGGGATAGTAGTTGGGGAGCGCGACCGTCCCCGGTTGCCGCGCACGGCGTCTCGCCGTGCGCTTCAGAATTTTTCTCCGTTCGGCGAGACGCCGAACGGGGGCACGCCAGAGGCGTGCGCTCCCCAAGCTGCAATCGTTGTTCGATTTCTTTCCAGCGGACACGTCGGATGGACCAGCCTTGCACATTTGGCCGTTGTGCAAAGGGGGCGGTTGGTGGAATAATGGTTGACCGCATGAATGAAGTGCAAAAAAAGAAACCATTTTTCTGGCCGCTGGTGTTCCTGATCGGGTTCATGGCTGGCGCGGCGCTTTGGGGAATTTGGATGATAAAAGTCGTCCGCCAAACTCGCGAACGGCGCGAAGAGACCCATGGTTTTTTTGTGCCGATGGCCACCAATCTTCCCGCGACAACGCAAATTTCACCTGCTACCACGAACCACGCTTCCGCGCGGACCAATTCCATGGCGCCTTCCACCAACGGCATGGTCTGGATTCCCGGCGGCACGTTTTGGATGGGCTCGGAAAATGGCCGGCCCGATGAACAGCCGTTGCACCGGGTGACCTTGGATGGTTTTTGGATGGACAAAACCGAGGTGTCGAACGAACAGTTTGCAAAATTCGTGGAAGCGACCGGTTACATCACCATCGCGGAACGCAAGCCGGACCCGAAAGATTTTCCGGGCGCGGACGCGAGCTTGCTCGTGCCGGGCTCGGTGGTGTTTTCGCCGCCTGACCATCCAGTGCCGTTGGACAATCCGTCAGGCTGGTGGCGTTACGTGCCGGGGGCGAATTGGCGTCATCCGAGCGGTCCGGATTCGAGCATCGTTGGCCGCGAAAAATATCCGGTGGTGCAAGTGGCGTGGGAAGACGCGGAGGCTTACGCGAAATGGGCGGGCAAACGCCTGCCGACGGAAGCGCAATGGGAATACGCCGCGCGCGGCGGACTCGACCGCCAGCCTTATGTCTGGGGCAACGAAAAAATTCCCGGCGGCAAATGGCAGGCGAACATCTGGCAGGGAAATTTTCCAAACGAAAACCTCAATCAGGATGGTTACACCGGTCTTGCGCCGGTCGCCTCGTTTCCGCCGAATGGGTTTGGACTCTACGATATGGCCGGCAACGTCTGGGAATGGTGCGCGGATTGGTATCGGCCGGATTATTACGCGAACAGTCCCGCAAAAAATCCGCCCGGCCCCGATGACAGTTTCGATCCCGACGAACCCGCGGCGAACAAGCGCGTTCAACGCGGCGGCTCGTATTTGTGCAGCGATTTGTATTGCACCGGTTATCGTCCGAGCGCGCGGATGAAATGCACGCCGGACACCGGCTTGTCGCACACCGGTTTCCGATGCGTAGTTTCAGCGCATTAGTAAAGTCAAAACAATCGCACTTAAGCCTCCTACGGGTCAACGTTGCAAATAAAAATGCACGTTTGAATGATCTATTTCGTATATTCTTAGCAGTTCGACTATATTGTTCCGGATGAGTTGATTATTGAGATTGGTCTCGAAGAAAACGTTTTTTGCAAGCTGTTTGGCTTTACGTAGCTGAAAAGGATCACGTGTAATATAAATATTTCCCCTCTTGCTTGTGAATTCTTTAAAATCCGGGAGATTTTTAAAAAGCGTTTCGTCCCTCTCTTTTAACTTTTTTGCCAAACCTATGTAAATCTTGATCGCGTCTCCACTGCTATGCCAAAAGCAGAGCTTTTCATGAAAAATAAAACCAATAGGGTGCGCGTGTGTCCAGTCCTCATCCAATCCGATCTCCATCTTTCCGGCAAATAACCGAATTCCTTCCATTTGGTAGTTAAATTCCTGGCAAGCTTTTTCCCACGCGGAAATAAGGTCATCGGACACAACGTGTCGTTCTAGTTCGTGTCTTGTTTTCTCTAAATTTCTGATGACTATATGAGTGTCCATTGTGTCCAAATAATATTTTCCTCGCCAAAATCAGTTCAGATGAGTTGTTAATCGATCAAAAACTTCGCCATTTCGAACAATTGCTATTCCGGCCCTGCCGGCCAAGATTTTCCAACTCTCATCGGAAGTGCCAAACTCCCAGAGCTCATCGCGATCCACTCGGTGAGCAAGGAAATTCCTTAAATGTGTGACAAATGGCCCCGGAGGAATGCCCGTCCGCGCCCTCGAATAAAGAGCCGTTTCCTCCTGTGGTGTAAGCCTGCGACGTAACCAGCTTTTGTCCATGTCCTTTATTCGGTTTTTTCTGCCAAACTCGTAAATCTCCTCAGCGTCATCAATTGCGCCATGCTTCAACATATCTGGATTTACTTTTGTGAGATTACAGCGCAATTGCTCTATCGATTTTGGTAATCCTACCGCATCGCGTAATTGCTGAAGAATTGCGTCCCCACGCTTGCGGCGGTCGCCGGACGAACGCCCTATAGCGTACGACGCCACCTCACTAAATGAGCTGAGTGATTTGAGGTTGCGAGCAACAAACACCTTTATCGTATCTAATCCAACGCTCA
>DASRBR010000439.1:0-2614 GCA_035653495.1 Verrucomicrobiia bacterium | reverse complement strand
AGCCGATGCACGTCGTCAAATCCACTTCCATGCCCCAGCGATAGCCGCCGTAATTATGTTCGTCGGGATTGTAGAGTGTTTCGTCTCGAGGCGGAGTTTCCGCATCAGCTCTTTTGATTTCCTTTTCCAGAAAACCGGGGTCTTTCTGGAATTCATCGAAAGTGCCGGTGAACAAGATGTCGCGATTTTGAAGATTGTCACTGCCGTCAATGACATGATTCATTTGCGTGGTGACGAGCCGATGTTGTTTGCCGGTTTTCGCAATTTCCAAACCCGACCCGAACCAGAGCGCGTCGGAGGCGCGCAGTTGATAAGCATCGAAACCAACGCCGGTGCCAACGTGTCCGGTGCGTCTGCGGCCAAGTCCCAACTGCACGGCAATGGAATTTTCGGCTTGGCCCGGCATGATCCAGACCGGCGCAGTGATTCTGCGTCCTTTGAATCGAAGCTCGATGACATCGCCGGTGGATAATTGTTCCTTCTGCGCAAGTGCCGGACTGACGAGCGCGGCATTGTCCCACGTCAATTTTGAAACGGTCTTTGCCAATTCCTGCAGCCAGCCATTATTGGCAAAACGTCCATCCCAAATGGAAGGGTCGGGATTAAATGTAATCTCCAAACCTGTTGCCGCCGTGTTGTTGATGCGTGAAATCTGCGAATCAACTTCCCGTGTATTCACGCCAGCCTGCCTTTGTGGCAAGGCGGTGTTTTCCATGACGCCATCATGCACCGTTCTGCGCCAGGCTTGCTCGAAATCTTGGCCGCCTAATTTTTGCTCGCGCCAATGTTCGCGAACGATGTCGTAACTGCCGGGGATTGCCTGCTGCTGAAGCTGCTCGTTCAACACTGCCAAAACTTCGTGAAACGAGTAATTCTCATAGAGCGGTGCAATCAAGGGTTGAACGATCGAAATGGTTCCGTCGAACGCACGGGTGTCGCTCCAGGATTCCAAAAAATGCGTCTGCGGAATGTGCCATTGGCAATGCGCGGACGTTTCATCCTCTTCCAATGCGACGTGAACACAGGTCTTCACGCGGGCCATTTTTGCGACGAACTGAAAATCAACAGGCGCGTTGAAGACTGGATTGCCTCCAAGCATCACCAGCAATTCCACATGCCCGCCGGCCATGTCCTGCACCAACTCACGCAATGAATCGAGCTGGTTCACAGGCTGCCCTTCGGCAGGCGTGGTGTAGGTCACTGTTTTGCCTGCGTTGCCGAGAATCTCGTTTAACCTGTGGACGATGGCGTGAACGACCGGCGGTTGCTGCTCTCCAGTGATGACAATGCTTGCGCCGCGATTTTTTTTCAATTCATCGGCGGCCGCGGCTACCCATCTGATGCGTGAGTTGGCGGAAGTTTTCTCAAGCTTGTCCTCGCCGCCACGGACGAGCTGCAGCAAATCCCGCGCAATGGCTGCCATGTCGCTTGAATTTACCGGCAATCGGTGATCGGCCATCGCGCCAGTGATGGTCGGTGTGCTTTCCGCAACGTAAAGCCGGTTCATCTCCTTTATTCCTGCAGCCAAACGGCGGCCGTCTGTGAACTTTCGCGCGTACGGCAGCCGTTGCGGATGGAACAGCAGAAAATTTGAGTCCAGCGCTACCACAACCTTCGCCTTCTCGAAATGAAAATGCGTTTCAACGATTTCGCCGAACGCCATGCGCGCGCCTTCGCGAACGTTGTCGCGCGTAATGGGCTGCCATTGATGCCATTTGGCGGCGGGATGTTTTTTTAGCAACGATTGGATCTGCGCCACGAGCGTTGGCGAAGTGATGGTCTCGGTAAGCAGGCGCAAACCCATGCCATTTTTTTTTGGCCGCTGTTTTTCCAATTCCGTCACCATTGCGGAACGAAAAGCGTCCCATGTGCTGATTTCCCCTGCCCCGACGACCGCTTGCGAACGGTCTGGATCGTAGAGGTCCAAAATCGCCGCTTGGTCCCAAATACTGGTCGCTCCGAGGCTTGCCGGATGGTCGGGATTTCCTTCTATTTTTGTCGGGTGGCCTTCATGGCTCTCGACCAGTAATCCAGTTGCGAATCCATCGTGCTCCATGGCAGTCGCGAAAAACAGCGGCTTGCCGGGCACAACTTCCTCGGGCTGGTTCACGTAAGGAACAATTTTCTGGATCGGCCGGCGGGTGCAACCGGTCACGCCCGCGAGCGCCAGCGACGCTCCCATCAGCTTTAAAAAATTCCTTCGGCTTACTTCAGCTAGCCATTCCGACGCGTGCTCGGGAAATTCACGATGAAGAAATTCCTCGAATTGGGGCGTTCGCGCGACTTCTTCCAAACACCGCCAATATTTCTGTCCATGCGAACCTGCGAGTCGTTCGCGCACAACGGACAGATCCACATAGCCGGAAGATTGGGGATACGGTTTCATCGGTGACACATGCTGCAATCACTCAACTGGACCGTGTTCACATGATAATCGCGCAAGAGCTTGCGGCCTTGCGTTTCCTGATCGCGTGGTGGTTGCCAGTGAAGATTAAAAACCTCATCGCGGGGACGTATGAACCGTTGCGGGTTGTCGTGACAATTGAGACAGAATTTCATGTACAAGGTTTGGTCCTTCCATGTGAGCGGCATCCGGTCCAGTTCTCCGTGACAA
>DASRBR010000438.1:0-11447 GCA_035653495.1 Verrucomicrobiia bacterium | reverse complement strand
CCGACGGTTACGGCAAGCCGCCCGCCGATTCGATTGATCCCTGGAACAAGGCCACCACGCCCTATCCCGAGGTCGTTCGCGGCGGTTCATGGCAGGACCCTCCTGAGAAATTGCGCAGCGCCGCGCGGGTCGGTTCGGACAAGGATTGGAAAATCCAGGACCCGCAATTGCCCAAGAGCATCTGGTATATGACCGACGCGCAATTCCTCGGTTTCCGCATCGTGCGTCCGCTCAAGACGCCCACGGCGGAAGAAATGAAGAAGTACTGGAACAGCGGCGTCGAAAAGGAATAACTGTTGATTCACCTTGGGAAATTAGCGCATACTGCGTCCCATACCTGAACGAACTGCCGCATAAGCACAGACCAACTGAAAGTATCTATGAAATCGTCAAACCAGCCAGAATCTGAACCGCAACTGAACCGCCGCAACTTTCTTAAAACCACCTCGACTGCCGTCGTGGGCGGCACGTTGCTGGGCGGGCTCGCCATCGAACGCAGCGCGTTTGCTGCCGGAGACGACACAGTGAAAATCGCACTCATCGGCTGCGGTGGCCGCGGCACCGGCGCTTGCGACCAAACTTTGCGTGCCGCCGGTAAAGGCGTCAAACTCATCGCGATGGGAGACATCTCGAAGGAGCATCTGGAGAAATCCCTTGATTCCATCAAGGAAAGCGCAGCCAACGATAAACACGAAGATTTGATTGACGTGCCGGAAGAGCGGCAATTCGTCGGCTGGGACGCTTATCAAAAAGCCATCGAGCTCGCCGATGTGGTCATCCTTGCCACGCCACCGGGCATCCGGCCCATCCATCTCGAAGCCGCCGTCAATGCTGGCAAAAACATCTTCTCGGAAAAACCTCTTGCGACCGACGCGCCCGGTATTCGCAAAGTTTTGGCTGCAGCGAAACTTGCCAAAGAAAAGAATTTGAAGGTCGCGGTCGGATTGCAACGCCATCATCATCCGGCCTACATCGAGACGATCAAGCGCATCCAGGACGGCGACATCGGCGAGGTCCTTTCGATGCGTTGCTATTGGAACGGCCAGCGTCCGTGGCAGCATCCGCGCAAGCCCGGCATGACTGAAATGCAATATCAGATGATGAACTGGTATTATTTCACCTGGATTTGCGGCGACCACATCGTCGAGCAACACATCCACAACCTAGATGTCTGCAACTGGATCAAGGGCACTCATCCGGTGAAGGCTTACGGCATGGGCGGCGCCCAGAAGCCGCGCACGTCCGATGACGGCGAAATTTACGATCATCACGCGGTTGAATTTGAATATGCCGACGGCACGCGCATGTTCAGCCAATGCCGGCACATGATGCATTGCTGGGATTCCGTCGCGGAACACGCAACGGGCACGCTCGGCACTGCAGACATGGCGGACGGCGGTCAGTTCCTTATCAAGGGCAAAAATCCATACCAATTCAGCCAACGAGGCCACATCAACGCCTGGCAGGAGGAACATTATCCGTTTTGGGACGCCATTCGGAACAACAAGGATTACAACGAGCTTGAGTACGGCGCGCACAGCACCCTGACGGCCATCATGGGCCGCATGTCCACTTATTCCGGCAAGGTCATTACTTGGGACGAAGCGCTCAACTCCACTGTGAACCTCGGTCCGGACCAGTATTCTTGGGATGGCAAACCGCAGCCCGCGGTCGGCGCCGACGGTCTTTATCCCATGGCGATGCCCGGCGACCCGGATTGGCTCAAGAAGATTGTTTGAGATTGCGCACAACGTTTATAGAAAATCACCCGCTCGAAAATCGTGCGGGTGATTTTTGTTTCCCAATGGCTGTAGCGCAGACATTCCTGTCCGCCGTATCGCCGACATTCTTGTCGGCAAGTCGTTACCTTTCTTCAAACGCACGAATCAGCCCAAACGTACGCAGGCTGAAAGCCTGCGATACAGCAGGCAAGAATGCCTGCGCTACACAATTCGCCATTTAGCTATGCTGAAGAAAATATTGTCACCACTTGCTTTCGCGATTTTTGCCTTGTTCGTTTTGGTCACCGGCTGCCATTCAACGCCAAGCATAGCCAAACCCGCGCAGGCGGATTTGCGGCGTTATGAATTTGAGGAGCCGCACATGGGCACGCTCATTTCGGTCACGCTTTTCGCGCCCAGCGCCTACACGGCGGATGGCGCGGCGGAGGCTGCGTTCAACACCTTCACCAAACTCGAGCACATCATGAGCTCGTACGACACCAACAGCGAGCTCGCGCGATTGTGCCGCCAGCCAGTCGGCCAGCCGACGCATGTCAGCCCGGAATTGTTCGAGATCATCAAGGAATCCATTCGCGTCGCCAAGGAAACCGACGGCGCGTTCGACATCACGGTGGGGCCGTTTATCAAAGCCTGGCGCAATGCGCGCAAAACTCATGTTCTCCCCACGCCGGAACAAATCGCCGAGATGCGCAAATCCATCGGTTACCAAAAATTGAAGCTCGATGACCGCGCGCAGACGGTCACGTTGCTCGCGCCGAACATGGACATTGATTTGGGCGGCATCGGCAAAGGTTTTGCCGCGGACAAGGCGCTCGCGGCCATGAAGAAATGGGGCGTCACGCAGGCCATCGTTGCAGCGAGCGGAGACATCGCCATCGGCGACGCGCCGCCGGGACGGCCCGGTTGGAAGGTCGGCATCCAGGCGCTGGACGGCACGCCAAGCGACCTCGCCCGCACGGTGGTGTTGCACAACGCGGGCGTGTCCACATCCGGCGACACCGAGCAGCATGTGGAGATTGATGGCGTGCGTTACTCGCACATCATCGATCCGAAAACCGGCCTGGGCATGACCAATCACATCCAGACCACCATCATCGGCCCCAACGCAACCATCACCGACGGCCTCGACACGCCGACGGCCATAATGGGTGTGAAGCGTTCGATGAAATTGATTGATTCACAGCCGAAGCTCGCGGCGTTGATCGTCACCCGCGACGCGGACGGTTATCACTATTTTCTTTCGCGGCAGTTCAAGAAACGTTTTGGTGCGAATTAGGTTTGCTCAAGCAAAAGGGTTTTGCTATTCTCAAACCGGGTTGAGCCGCAAGGTTCAATCGTCCGCCAATTCCAAATCTCCAACCAAAGGCAAGCCATGGAAACCAACTTGATGGCCTTTAACTCAACGATGGACAAGGTGAAAAGCAAGGTCATTGATTTCGCCTTTGCGAACGGCCCGAAAATCATCACGGCAGTCCTCATTCTTATCATTGGGTTTTTCGTCGCGCGCTGGTTGACCCGCGTGGTGACGAAAACACTCGACAAAAAAGGATTCGAGCCTCCGGTCAAGATGCTCATTTCCCGGATGCTGAAACTGCTGGTCGTCGGCTTTGCTCTGGTCATCGCGCTCGGCACTGCGGGTGTGGATGTGGTCGCCCTGGTCGCGGGCATCAGCGTCGCCGGCGTAGGCGTCGGTTTGGCGATGCAAGGCGTTTTGCACAACCTGGTCGCCGGGCTGACCATTATCATGACCAAGCCATATCGTGTCGGCGAATACATTGAAGTTGAAGGCATCAACGGCCAGGTGCAAACCATCGAACTGTTTTCCACAACATTGCTGCATGGCGATCTTTCCCGCGTGGTGATTCCGAATCGCAAGATCGTCGGCGAAATCATGCACAACTACGGAAAAATCCGGCAGCTTGATCTCTCGGTGGGCGTCGGTTACGCCAGCAACATCCAGGAAGTGCTCGGGTTGGTGCGGGACATCGTGGCAAAAAATCCGCGCGTCTTGCAGGACCCTCCTCCGGTCATCGGCATCACCGCGCTCGGCGATTGCTCCGTGAACATCACAGTCAAACCATGGACGAGCCTTTCCGATTTCGGACCGGCGCAGGCGGAGATTTACCAAGCCGTCCTTGACCGTTTCCGCGCGAAGAATATCGAGATCCCGTTCCCGCAACGCGAAGTGCGATTGCTCAACCAACCGGCCTAAAAGACTGCTGGCATTTACTCCGAAACGGAGAACAGCGAAATAACCTTGATTTCACTTACCCGGAACATCGGTTTGCCCGGTTTTTCGGAAGTATAAAACTCTTCCACCCCCTGGTTGATGGCAGCGGCGATCTGCAGCGCATCCGGCCCCGCCAAACCATGCCGGACAGCCAGCTTTTCGGCCTCAAGCCCAAGTTCGCGGCTCAACGGCTGGATGCTCGCGCAATCGGCGAAGTGCGCCTCGTAAAAAGCCGCTTCATTGGGTCGTTTTTCAAAGCGCGCCTTGGGCACAAGTTCCAGGCGAACTAATTGGGAGGAAAAGAATTGGCGGGTGTCATCGTCAATGATCTGCATCGCAGCGCCGGACAGGTTTGCTCCGCGCCAGGCGTGCAGCAGAACCCCACTGTCCAAAAAAGTTTTCAGACTCTCCTCCCGCGCCGTTCCTTCAATTCCTGTTCCACTTGAGCATCAGTGAGCAAAGGGCTTCTTTCCGCCCTCCCTTTTCTAAGCAATGCCGCCATCCGGCGACCACGTTCCGTTTTCGGTCTCCATCGGACCGGCTTGCGTTTGGCAATCTTTTCCTCGATCGCCTGCAAGATAAAACCGCTTCGCCCGTGTCCGGCAGGCGGGATTTGATCCAAAATCTGCGCTGGGATCTTCACGCTGACAATCGTAGAGTTCGTCATACCAAAAGGTAATACCATCGAGAGGAAGGCAAGTCAAACTTAGTTCAAGATCATTTCAGCAAATGATACAAATGATGCAAAAACGCTACATTATCCGCCTGCACGTAATGCATTGCGCCGCCCATGCGTGAAAAGCTTTTGCAAAAGCGCAGGTAATACGCCGGGTTGTCCTTGGGCGGTTCGCCGCGCGTCCAATCCCAATTGCCGCCGTCCTGGATGTCCACCACGTAAATCGTGTGGCCGTGCACGATGGCCCGGTTTTCCTGCAACCGGATGTTGTTCACGCAACTGATGCTCTTCTCGAAAACCTGCGGCGCCATGATGGCCGAACCGACCGACATCACCACGCCATTATCCAGCGTGTCCACCGTGGTGCCGAACAGACGAAAATCCATTTCCGCCGCGCGCCCGATCGCCGCGCCATTAAACATCGGATGATTCGAAATAATGTCGTAACCGATGCCCGGATGCGCAGTCAGTGGAACGCCATGCATGAACGCCTTCGCAAGCACCGAATGTTCCTTCCACGGATGCCGCACTTCGATGCGTCCGCCGGTCAAATGATGCGTCAACATCGCCTGCAACAATTCCGCGCGCGCGGGCGCAAGCGGATGCGACGGTTCCTTGCGCAATTGTTCCTCCAGCGACTTGGGATTGGGCAGCGTGACGCCGTCTTCCATGATGAAACGGCCGAGACTTTGTCCGTAACCTTCACCGCGCAATCCGCCCGTGAGCAAGGCGAGATGGATGCAACGGCCCGTTTCATCCCACGTGCCGAACGTCCCCGTGGCGACGTTGGCCTTGACGCTTTCCGTCGAGCGCCCGAGATGGGCAAACTCCCAATCATGGATGGTGCCCGCGCCGTTGGTGGCAAGGTGCGTGATCCAGCCGAGTTCGATGAGCCGATTGACGATGCCTTGCGCGCCGTTCTTGATAAGATGCGCGCCGTAAAGGAGCATCACGCCCGCCTTGCGCTGGTGTGCCGACGCGATCTTGCGCGCGCATTCCTTCACCGAAGCCGCAAGTTTGGGCGACAGCGCGGCTGGCGTGGCATCGGGGTCAACCAGGACTTGCTGCAAGCTGCTCTCACTCAAGCGCTGGGCCAGGGGAAAGACCTTGACGCGTTTCAAATCCAGAGGAACCGGCAATTTTTTCATCGTTAAATTTTCTCGTCAAAAACTCGAGTTACGTGTTAAAATAAATAACACCAACGCGTATGGAAACAACTAGAACTATTTCCCAATCCAATCGAACAAAGGCGCATATGGATTCTTCTGCCCACGAGTTTTTAGGAAGCAGTGTTCCCCCTCACCCCGACCCTCTCCCTTGGGGGGGGGGAGAGTCATCCTCCACTCTGGTTGCAGGCAGGAACGGTTCGATGGAACAAACGCGGCAAAAGGGTCCTCCCTCTCCTTGGGGAGAGGGCCGGGGTGAGGGGCACAGCGATGAAGGACATCAAAAAAAGGGCTGTGCTGATCGTCGAACCTTCCTGAAAACGATTGCCGTTGTCGGAACAGGGCTTGCCTCCGTTGGCGTCGTCTCAGCACAAGATGCCATTTCCGCCGCGCCGGAAAAGAAGCTTCGCCTCGGTTTCGATAATTTTTCAATTCGCGCGCTCGGCTTGAAAGCGCCGCAGTTGCTCGATTACGCCGCATCGCTCAAGCTCGACTCCATCCTGATTTCGGATTTGGACGCTTACGAAAGTTTTTCCGATTCGTATCTGAAGGATGTCAGCAAGAAGGCGAAGGACCTGGACATTTTGTTGCACGCCGGCACGTGGAGCATCTGCCCGACGTCCGTGCATTTCAAAAACAAATGGGGCACGGCGGAGGAACATCTTGCGTTGGGCATTCGCGTCGCCAAATCGCTTGGGTCCCCGGTGTTGCGCGTCATCCTCGGCATGTGGGACGATCGCAAAACTCCGGGCGGAATCGAGGCGCGCATGCGCGATACCATCAAGGTGCTCAAGACGGGCCGTCAACAGGCATTGGACGCGGGCGTAAAAGTGGCTGTCGAAAACCATGCGGGCGACATGCAGGCGTGGGAATTGGTCTCATTGATTGAGGAAGCGGGAAAGGATTACGTCGCCGCCACGCTCGATGCCGGCAACGCTTGTTGGACGATGGAAGACCCGATGTCGAGCCTGGAAATTCTTGCGCCGTACACGGTGACGACCGGCCTGCGCGACTCAATGGTCTGGGAATACACGGATGGCGCAAAAGTCCAATGGACCGCGACGGGTGAAGGGTTGGTGGACCAGAAGGCATATTTCAAACGCTTCGCGGAAGTTTGTCCCGGGGTGCCTGCAAACCTGGAGATTATTTCCGGTTTTGCGAAGGAGGTTCCATATCTGCAAAAGGAATTTTGGCAGCAATATCCCAAGGCGCGTGCGACGGATTTTGTGAAATTCCTGGAAATGGCCCGACGCGGCAAGGCGATTGGCCCCGGTCCCTCCAACGACAAGGAATATCAAAAGAGCCAGCTCGAACGCAGCCTGAAATATTGCAAGGAAGAGCTGGGCTTGGGATTGAAGGGGTAAGGCGCAGAAGCGGGCGATTTCTTTACGGGTAGGGACGGCGCGCTGCGCCGTCCGTCACAAAGAGGGTGTTCGGCGAGACGCCGAACACGGCACGCGAGACGCGTGCGCTCCCGGAATGACCATCGCCGTTCCATTCCTTCGCTGTTGACGGATCCCCCCCAGCGCGCTTTGAGCGGACATCGCAGCGCGATGTCCCTACCAACGACAATCCCGCCGATTATCCTTGACGCGGCTGCCGTACATCCCAAAAATCACCTCACGCTCGACAACTGCGTTTTAGTGTCCTGCGGATTTTTTTGTACATGAGTCAAAATATTTTTTGCGATCTGAAGCTTCCCGGGGGTGGCAGGACCAATGCTATTGTCACACGAAGCGTCAGTTTTTTTCTTTTGCTGTTCTTGTTTTTATTTGCGGCAAGCGTTCCCACTCAGGCGCAAACCACGTTGAACGGCACTTTCACCGTCACTGAAAGCTGGAGCGTGACGTATGTGAATGGTTCGTATGGCCGGGGTCAGTCCGTGACCAAACAAGGCACGGAGACGGGAACCATCAGCATCAACAACGGTCAATACACATTGATTGATCATACTGGAATCCCTGGGGGAGATCCTAATAATACCACTGTCCACAGCATTAGTGGGGGCCCGAATTATAACGTTCTTGGTGTGGAATATCCGTATGTAACATTCGCTTTCACCACCAATTACGTGTACGTCGTGCATTTGAATTTCTTCTCGATTCCAATTGGTCCTATTTCCTCGTTTCCGGCTGGTCCTGAGGAGAGCGACTCGGCTTTGTACTCGGGTTTTGGCCCGATCAGCGGCATTGTGGGCGGAGGCTCGAACGATATTGGACACAGTTTTTATTTGACCGCTTCCTCCAGCAGCAGCCTTGTTCAGCAGGATTACGCGCCGCAAATCACCAGCGGGCCCGACAGTCAAACCGTCCTCGTCGGCAGCAACGCCACTTTTAATGTCAGCGCCACCGGCAATCCAGCGCCGAATTATCAATGGTTGTACAATGGCAAGGCAATTCCCGGCGCCACGCTCAACACCTACGGCATCACCAATGTCCAGTTCACCGATCAGGGCAATTATTCCGTCATTGTTTCCAACAGCATCAACGCAGTGCTGAGTTCCAATGCCGTGCTCACAGTCACAGGTGGCACCGCCCCAACCATCTCCATCCAACCCACCAATGAATCCGTGCCGTTGGGCAGCAACGCAACTTTGACCGTGACCGCGAGCGGTTTGCCGGCGCCCTCTTTCCAATGGCAACTCAACGGCACGAATATCGCGCTTGCGACGGCCAGCAGTTACACCGTTACCAATGCGCAACTGAGCAATGAAGGTGATTATTCTGTGATCGTTTCGAACTCGGTCGGTTTCATCACCAGTTCAAATGCGTATTTGACCGTGGTGCCCGCGCCGTTCTTTGCCGGGGAAGTGCCTCTTTCCGTGCCTGGCTGGTTTTGGCTGGGGCCTCAAGACGGCAATACCCATGGCTTCGGTTATTTCAACACCACCTATTTCCCCTACATTTTACATGACGATCTGGGTTGGGAATATTTCCAGGACGCGCAGGACGGGAGCGGCGGCGCGTATTTCTACGATTTCACCAGCAGCGCCTGGTTCTATACAAGTCCAACCCTGTTTCCGTACCTGTATGATTTCAACCAGAACGCCACCATGTATTACTACCCAGTGAACGGTTCGAGAGATACCTACACCTCTAATCCGCGCTGGTTCTTCAATTTTTCCACAAAAACAAAGACTAATGGTCTCTGAGACAGCTTCTTTTTTTCAATTATGGGAACCAGGGCAGCAGATTCGAAAGATGCTTTGTAGAAAACATTTATTATTCGATGATAAAGGAATGGAACCAAGATAGCAGTTTGGGGAGCGCGCGCGTCTCGCCGAATGGAGAGGAGAAGAACCATAAAGCGTCCGGCGGGACGCCGTGCGCAGCGACCGGGACGGTCGCGCTGCCCGCTGACAACTACTGTTTCATTCTTATGCGATACGACGAACCATCTTCTCAAGAGTGCAACCCCGAAAAAATAACGCGCGCGAATTTTTGTTGACAGAAAACCACCGCCTTTTATAAGCAACCGGAACAAGCAGACGCCAAAAAATCCTTTAATTCTATAAACCTATGCAAGACCATCATTCTTTTTTTCGTCGTTTCTTTTTCTTGCCCGTAATTGCAATGTCCCTTTTCGCAGGCGGGACGTTGAAGGCCGCCGTGAGTTTCACCGTCACTCCCAGCACGGTGGACGCGGCAAGCCTCGCGCCGGTCACGTTGCAAATCACCGGCCTCAGCGCAGGCGCGGCCGTTCAAATCCAAAAATATGTGGATTTCAACGGCAACGGCGTGATCGACGCCAGCGAGCCGATGATCCAAAGTTTCGTGGTCACCGACAATCACGCGCTCAGTTTTGGCGGGGTGACTGACACCGCGGTTCCCGGTGATTCCAATCTCGCGAGCGGCGCAATCACCGTTGCCTTGAACGCGGCGAACAATGGGTTGACCCCTTACATCAGCGGCAAATTTATTTACAAGGTTTCCAGCTTGAGCGGCACGTCGTTTACCCCCATCACCAAATCGTTTACGGTGAACAACACCGCCAACGCCGGTTACGGGACCGTCACCGGCCACGTGAGCTACAACGGTGCGACGGTATCGAACGCCTTCGTGATTGTCTTCAGTCCGCCCGGCGGGAATAACGGTTATTCTTCCGTCGGTGGCGGAACGGCGGGTCCTGGGGGCAATTTCACCGTGAAAGTCCCACCTGGGAAGTACGTGGTCGGGGCGTTTGCGAGTAATTACCTGGCCCACGCTGGCGCTGCGCCCATCATCACTGTCACCGCCGGGCAAACCATCACAAACAATCCGCTTCTGGTGAAGGCGAACCAAAACCTCACCGGCAAAGTTTACGATACGAACAGCGGCGCGGGTTTTGCCGGGTTCGCCGTTTTTTGCCAATCCACCAATGGTTATGCCGCGCTTGGATTTACCGCAAGCAGCGGCGCATTCACCGTTCCGGTGAACAGCGGATATTGGAAAATTTCAGCCAATGAGCGCGCGTTGGGCATGCGCGGTTATCTCTCGCCGCAGAACAGCAAGAAGGTGGTCCTCACTGGCAGCGGCGCCACCGTGAACATCGCCGTGCCAAAGGCCGACGCCATGATCTTCGGGCGCATCCTTGATAATAATGGCAATCCGGTCGCCGGCGTGGATATGTATGCCAACGATGACCAGGGCAATTATGAAACCGAGGGGCTCACGGATGTGAATGGATATTATTACCTGGGCGCGAGCTCGTCGTCGGGCAACTGGAACGTGGGCATCAACAGCCCGCAAGCCGCGCAGATCCAATACGATTACACGGGCGGTTATAATTCCACGAACCTCAGCTCCGGCAGTTCAGCGGAGGAAGATTTTGGGGCGGTTGCCGCGCCTTATACCATCACTGGTTATCTGGATGATTCCACGAACGGGACCATGGTAGCTATTGAAGGCGTGGATGTGTCGGCTTACGCCGTTATCAACGGCACCAATTACCAGACTGCCTCCTGCGAAACTGACGCGAACGGCCATTATTCAATCAATGTGGCTGGCAATACGACCTGGACTGTGCAGGTGGCTGATGTTTACGGGGACAACGGCGGGTTGATCGGTCTTGGGTATAGTTCAGTGGATAGCCAAAACGTCAACATTGCCAGCTCCAATGGAGTCGCCAATTTCGTTGTCCCGCCGGATGGCTATCAGGAACTGGATGGGAACGTTATGGATGCCAATGGAAACCCAATCGCGGGCGTCGAAGTGGATGGCATCGCCACGAACTATCCAAACGTGAGCGCCACGACGGATGCGAACGGATATTATGAATTGTTCGTTGGAAACGGAACATGGGACGTGAGCGTTAATTGCACCGATCTCGCCTCGCTGGGATACACCAATTGTCCTTCCGACCAGCAGGTGGGGGTCGGCTTTGGCAACGCCGGCGGCATTGATTTTGTCGTTCAAGGCGTGCTTTCCACCGCGCCCGCGCCATTCTTTACCGGCCAGGTTGCTTTGTCAGGGGGATGGTATTATCTCGGGGCGCAAGGTGGCGATACGGACGCCTTCGGTTATTACAACATGGCCGCGTTTCCTTATATCAACCATTTGGACATGGGCTGGGAATATTTCCAGGACGCAGGTACCGCAGGACATGGCGGTTATTTCTACGATTTTACGGACGGCGTCTGGTTCTATACCGAACCT
>DASRBR010000437.1:0-11061 GCA_035653495.1 Verrucomicrobiia bacterium | reverse complement strand
CACCCAAATACCCAATCAGCACAATAAATTCCAAATTCCAAGCTCCAAGCACCAGAGAATCATCAAGCATCAAATTCCAAAAAAGCGTTGGGTTTGCGATGGGCTCTGAATGATTGATGCTTGAATATTGGAGCTTCTCTGGAGCTTGGATGCTGGAGAGTTTGGTGCTTTTTAAAAGTGTTCCAAAAGTTTTTGGGCGCTCACCTTTACCAAATCTTCCGGCACGATTTTTTTGATGCGCGCGCGGACGGTTGGATCCAAGTGATCGAGAATTTGATGATTGATTTCCTTGTGGGCCGCAAAATAAACCGGTTCGCCGTTGTTGGCGCGTTTGATGATGTGATTGATGTTTTTGGCCAGTTGTCCTACCGCGCGACGTTCGAATTCCAACTCCATGTTGTGCCGTTCACCTGCGGCGCGAACCTTGTGTTGAAGTTGGCGCCCGCCAATGAAACGGCCTGCTTGGTCGGTCAATTTGTCGGAAATTCTCCCGTCGGCTTCTTCGGTGGCCATGTTTGCGATCAGGTCGAGCTTCGGATGGCTGCTCAGTTCGTCATATTCCACCCGGTAAGCTTTCAGGTGGCCCAGGTCAGCCACCACCACCAACTTGTCTCTCATATGATTTAATTTAGCACAGGACCGTGCAATTACTCAAACGGATGTGAGAACAAATACCCAAAGACCCAAGTACCCAAACACCCAAAGAAAATCTCAAATCCCAATTCCCAAAACCCCCTCGCTAAAGAAGTTCTATCACCCAATTTTTTGACAGAATTTACAGAATGATCAGAACCTCAAAAAAATCGGATTTGAGATCGTTTTGTATTCTGAACATTCTCTCGTTCAAGATTTCGTGCTTGGGATTTCTTTGGGTGCTTCGTCATTGGGTACTTGGGTGTTTGCGCGCCAGCGCGTTGACACCTTTTTGACCTGCCGGTACATTACGCGTTCCTGAACCGGGACATGGATTACAAGAATACATTGAATCTGCCACAGACCGGCTTTCCCATGAAGGCCGATCTCGTCACGCGCGAACCCCAACGCCTTGCGCAATGGGAGTCCGCGCAGTTGTATCAAAAAATCCAGGCCGCGCGCGCTAATGCCGAGAAATTTGTGCTGCACGATGGCCCGCCGTTCGCCAATGGCGATGTCCACATCGGCACCGCGCTGAACAAAATTCTCAAGGACATCATCGTCAAGTATCACACATTGCGCGGCAAAAGCGCGCCTTACGTTCCCGGCTGGGATTGCCACGGCCTGCCCATCGAATTCAAGGTCAGCCAGGAAATGCGAAAGGGGAGCGCGCCCGCCTCGGGTGCAAACGCGGACGCCGGGAAATTCGACCCCGCGACCATCCGCAAGGCCTGTGACGCTTACGCGCGCAAATACATTGATCATCAGCGCACGCAATTCAAACGCCTCGGCGTCCTTGGCGATTGGGATAATCCTTACCTCACGCTGAACAAGGAATACGAGGCCGACGAATTGCGTTTGTTCGCGGACATCGTCGAGAAAGGTTTCGTTTATCGCGGTAAAAAGCCGGTTTACTGGAGCATCCCCTGCCGCACCGCGCTTGCCGAGGCCGAAGTCGAATATCACGACCACGTCAGCCAGAGCATTTATGTAAAATTTCCGGTGGTTGGCCGCGAAAAAACTTTCATCGTCATCTGGACCACCACGCCTTGGACGCTGCCCGCGAACCTTGCCGTTGCTTACAATTCCACTTTTCAATACGTGCAGGTCGCCGTCGGTGACGAAAAATTTATTTTGTTTCGCGGCTTGCTGCCCACAGTTGCCGAAAAATGCGGCTGGACGAATTACCAAGAAACGCCGTTCGACATCACCGAACTCGCGAAGCTGCAATATCAACATCCTTTCTGCAATCGCACCGGAAAACTTTTCGCCGGCGACAGCTTTGTCACAAACGACACCGGCACGGGTTTTGTTCACATCGCGCCGGGTCACGGTTTGGACGACTATAATTTGGGACGCCAAAATAATTTGCCCATCTATTCGCCTGTGGATGACGACGGCGCGTTCGCTTACACGAACGATTTGCCGCGCGAACAGCAGATGCCCGTCGAGATGATCGGCAAATCCATTTTGGAAAAGCACGGCAAAAGCGACGCCAACGAAGCCGTACTGCACGAACTACGATTGCGCCATGCCTTGTTGCACCAGGAAAATTATCATCACAGCTATCCGTTCTGTTGGCGCAGCAAAACGCCCATCATCTTCCGCGCGATGGACCAGTGGTTTATCAAGATTGATCACGTCGTAAATGATGTAGGAGCCGACGTAAGGAGGCTCTCGAATGCTTCTGCACAAAAGGGTTCTGCAGAAAAAAATCAGAGCCTCGTCTCCTCGTCTCCTACATTTAGGGAGGAAGCATTGAGCGTCATTGACACCGTCCACTGGATTCCCGATTGGGGAAAAAATCGCATCCGCGGCGCAGTGGAATCGCGTCCCGATTGGGTCATCTCGCGCCAGCGTTCCTGGGGCGTGCCCATCCCATTTTTCTATGATGCGTCAGGCAATCCATTGCCTAATCCAGAAACCGACAGGGCAAATGCGTCCGCAATCATCAGGAATGTTGCCGAGCTTTTTGAAAAACACGGCTCGAACATCTGGTTCGAAAAATCCGCCGCTGAATTGTGGTCATTGGTCAAACCGGCCAACTGGACCGGCGCAGAACCTGTTTCCAAATCCAACGACACTTTGGACGTCTGGATTGATTCCGGCAGTTCGTCCCGCGCCGTTTTGATGCGCCGTCCCGAGTTGCAACACGCAACCCGCAACACGCAACAACCCGCGTTGCCCTGGCAGGCCGATATTTATTTGGAAGGTTCCGATCAGCATCGCGGCTGGTTTCAATCGTCCTTGCTGCTTTCGCTGGCCGGAAACAATGCGGCGCCGTTCAAGGCGGTTTTGACGCACGGCTTTATGGTGGACGCCGATCGTGAAAAAATTTCCAAAAGCAAACAAGCGCAGGGCGGCTATGAAAAACCGCAGACCGCCGAAGCGTATGTGAAAAAATACGGCGCGGACGTCGTGCGGCTTTGGGTCGCGTCGCAGGATTATCGCAACGACATCGTCGTGAGCGACGAGCGCATCAACAAGGTCAGTGAAACCTATCGCGGCATTCGTAATTGCTTGCGCTACCAGCTTTCCAATCTTTACGATTTTGATCCCGCGAAAAATTCCGTGCCTGACGACAAACTCACCGGGCTCGACCGATGGATTCTTTCTGAATTTTCCAAACTCGAAGCCGCGGTTATAGAGGCGTACGAAAAATACGAGTTCCATGTCGTTTACCAAAAGATCAGCCAGTTTGTTGCGGTTGAGTTGTCGGCCATCTATCACGACGTGGTGAAAGACCGGCTTTACACCGACGCGGTTAATTCCCATCGCCGCCGCTCGACGCAAACCGCGTTGCACCGGCTCGTGACCGGCCTTTGCCAGATGCTTTCGCCGATTTTGGCGTTCACCGCCGATGAAGCGTGGGAATTTGTGCCGAAGGTTTCCGGCTCTGTTCACGAAAGCATCTTGAAACCTGGCGTGCTTGCACTCGACTCCGACGAGATTGCAAAATGGGATTGGCTAAAGCTTTGGCGAGAAAAACTGTTGCCGGAATTGGAAAAGGCGCGTCAGGCCAAAATGATCGGAAAGGCGCTCGATGCAACAATCGAAATGGTCATTCCAAAAGGTCAAGCCAGGAATCGCGATGAAGAATTGCTCCGCGAATTGTTGAACGTTTCAAATCTGAAATTGGAAATTTCAGATGACGCGGAATCTTTCAATGTTTCGAAAGCCGATGGCCAAAAATGCGAACGTTGCTGGCATTGGGAAACGGACGTTGGCAGCGATCCCGCGCATCCGACCATCTGCGCCCGTTGCGTGGCTGCCGCGAAAGAAAATTTGGCAGGCAAGTAAGGGGGTTGCCAAATTTCCGCCAGGTTTTGGAGTGCGGCAGTCCTCTGCCGCTTTTCATAAAACCGGCAGTCAATCCAGCAACGGTGCATAATCATCCGCAACCTGCACTGTGTCCGTTTTAAAAGTGTAAATGCTTTTCACCTGTGCCGGTGATGCAGTCCGTTCGAACCAGGCTGCAGAACACCACTGATATTGATTGGCCACGAGCACAAGCCCGTGCTTCACCGCATTCTGATGTGTGTAGTTAAGACGCGCAAAGTAGGACTTCTCATAGGTGAGCCGCGTTTCCCTGAAATTGAACCACACTTGTCGGCCTGGAGAGGCATCAAGTTTGTTCACCCAAGAGCTTGCTTTTACATGAAGCATTTTCAACATGGCGGATAGATTGGAGGCACCAGCCCTATCAGCAGGAGAATGGCCAACAAAATGATAATGATTCGAAAACACAGCCCACGCTTCCAGTTGCCATCCAAATTCTTGAGCAACAGCGAGCAATCCGCGATGCAGAACGCCTAACCGGCGCGCCCCGCGAAAATGGTGGCTTTTATGCAAAGTGCTTGCCGTGACAAAGAAAGTTCCGCCAAGTGAGAGTTTGTGAGCAGGTGCATGTGGCCAAGGTGTTTTCGTGGCAGGCATAAAACCGAATTATGATGGACGAAATGAAAATAGCCAAAGGAAATGCTTGCGTTTACATAGACCAGATACATGCTTGTCGAAACGATGACCGATGCCATGATCAAAGCGGCAGAGGACTGCCGCACTCCAAAACCTACCGGAATTTGAACGGCCCTCGGTGGCGCACAAGCGTCAGTTGCGTAGAGATCACTTCCCTTCACTGCTTCGAACTTCCCACCGTATATCTCAAATCATCAAAGTAAATCTTCACCAGGCCACCGCCGGGAGGGACGGATACGATGCCGAAACGGTCGAACTGCGCGCCTTCCTTGAGCTGGCCGGGTTTCAAGTTCAACGAAGCGGTTTCATCGCCAAGCGTCACTTGTATCGCGCCGTTTCCATCATTGGCGGCCGGATCAAAGATGATTTTCCATTCGTAAGGTTTGCCGGGAACGACCACGGGACCTTTTTTGATCTTGGTGTGATGTCCCTCCGCGTTCGCAAAAGCCGGAAGAAAATAATGTCCCACGCGTGTGGGTCCGGTGATCATCACTCCAAGAAAATTCGTTTTGTTCGCCGGGACATCGCCACCGGAACGGCTGTTGAACCAGCCCAGCGCGACAGCCGAATCCGGCGCGCCGACCGCGAGCATCAGGCGGCCTTCCGCCTCAAGTTTGCCGTCGAGATTCAGCGGCCCAACGCGATCGGCGTACCAGCCGAAATCACTTTCCGTGCGCCAGACCGTCCCGCCGATTTCGCCCGGCGAACCACCGGCAAAACTCGTCTTCGCGCTGTATCCATAACGATGCGCGCCTTTCGATTCTTCGGGCTCGTAAACCATACGATTGCCGGAACCATCCCAATGTGGGTCGTCGGCAAAATCCAGTTTTTTGCCGTCGCAAACAAGGTTGCCAAAATAAACCGTCGCATGGCCGCCCGGCCGGCCGATGTTCATCAACCCGAAACGATCCAAAACGGTATGTTGTTTTAAATACTCTTCCGGCACTTCGACGTGAAAATTCGTGCCTTCAAAGAATTCGTGTTGGGCCGCATCGCTGGTGATGGAAAAATCGAAATGCGCTTTCGCGCCGTTCGTTGCCGGTTCGTAGCTCATTTTCCAATGATAACGCGTGCCGTCATTGTGGATGGGCGTGGGACGATACGTGCCCGGAACAAAAGGCGTGATGAACGTGCCGCAACTCTGGTTTTGGCCGGTGATGAGCCGGACCGCGAGCCGCGCACCGCGTTTCTCACAATCGAAGTCCATGCCCAACGAACCGACCGGGCGCGAACCGCCCCGTTGCGTGGCGTTGAACCAGCCGAAGAAAAAACCGGCGGAAGCGGTGGTGCGCGTCAGCGCAAAAGTGCCCGAGGCGGAAAATCTGTCGTTGAGCGTTTTGGGAGTGATTTTTTCGGCGTAGAAAGCCGGCGCAAACGCGCGCGTGACGGTACCGCCGAGTTCGCCCGGCATTTGCGCGGCGAAATGAGTGTTGGTATAGCCGAAATCCTGGGTGACCTTCGCGTTTTTGCTTGGAGCAATAAGGTTGTTTTGCCCCTCCCAGTGAGGGTCCGAATCGAATGATTCCGACTTCATCTGCGCACGGGACAGCGACGCAGGCAACATCGCCAGCAACAGCAGCCAAAGTCTAAGTTGGCTCATTAACTGGCTAGACGGTTTTGAACGTTGAAAGGAAACAAAAAATTGCGCGGGCGAAACTGCAAACAGAATGCTGGGGGCTTGCGTCGGGGCGCAGGACATGGGATGATAGCTTTCGTATTGTCTCGATACACAACCATTTGTATTCAGGGCATCGCAGCCCGCCTTCGGTGAAAAGCTACGGCGGGTAAACAGGTATGACGCAAACCATTCAGAATCAATCACGCCAAACCGACCCTTATTGGGAACAGTTCGAACGCGCCCATTTGGAATCCAGGCAACCGTCGTGGGTCTTTCCCATTCGCAAGGCCGCCATGACGCGCTTTGCGGAACTCGGCTTTCCGACGCTCAACGACGAAGACTGGCGCTTCACGAACGTCGCGCCCATCGCGCAACTGCCGTTCAAGCCCTCGCTCGAATACGTGCGCAACGGCCTGACTCCGGCGACGCTTGCAAATCAATCCTTCAGCAATCTCAAGGCAAGCCGGCTGGTGTTCGTGAATGGCCATTTTGCGAAGGAGTTTTCCAACATCCTGCCGCAGCCCGAAGGCGTCAAAATTGGCAGCCTTGCAGACGCGCTACAAACCGATTCCGCGCTGATCGAGAAATATCTGGGACGCCATGCGCAAGTCCAGGACAACGCGTTCACGGCGTTGAACACCGCATTTTTTCAGGACGGCGCGTTCATCCATGTTCCCGCTGGAAAAACAGTGGCCGACCCGGTGCATCTGCTTTTCGTTTCGACTTCGAAGGAACCCGGCGCGACGTCGCATCCGCGCAATTTGATCATCGCCGAAAAAGGAAGCCAGCTCACGGTGATTGAAAGCTACGTGAGCGCGGCGGATGGCGAATATTTTACCAATGCGGTCGAGGAATTGGTGATCGGCGAAAATGCGATTGTCGAGCATTGCAAATTCCAGGACGAAAGCATGGCTGCGTTTCACATCGCGGGCATCTACGCGCATCTCGGGCGCAATTGCAATTTTATCGCGCATTCCATCGCCACGGGCGCGCGGCTTTCGCGCAATAACATTCGCACCAGCCTTGCGGATGAGGGCGTGGAATGCATTTTGAACGGGCTTTATCTCACGCGCGACACGCAGCTTGCGGACCATCATATGGTGGTCGAGCACGCCAAGCCCCATTGCAACAGCCACGAATATTACAACGGCATTTTGGACGGCCAATCGAAAGGTGTTTTTCACGGGCGCATTTTGGTCCAGCCCAACGCGCAGAAAACCGACGCCAAGCAGACAAACAAAAATCTGTTGCTCTCCGAAACCGCGACGATTGACACCAAGCCGCAACTGGAGATTTACGCGGACGACGTGAAATGCACGCACGGCGCAACGGTGGGCCAGTTGAATGACGAGTCCATTTTTTATCTGCGCGCCCGGGGCATTGGATTGGAAACGGCGCGCCGCATGTTGATCCATGCGTTCGCCGGGGAAATCATTGACCGCATCCGCTACGCGCCCGCGCGCGAGGAGATGGATAAAATCGTTTGGGAACGGCTGGAGCAAAATCCGTTGATTGGAGAGAAAACAAACATCGAACGTTGAACATCGAACACCCAACATCGAAAGAATGCCGGCTCTGCCCCATTCGATGTTCAGCGTTCAATGTTGGATGTTCGATGTTTCCATTGACGCCAGCCGATTGAAAATTGGCGATGCAGCAGATTTCAAATCTGCCTACGATTAAAATGACTGACGAACTGGATGATTTGTATCAGCAGGTGATTTTGGACCATTGCAAGAGTCCGCGCAATTTTCACACGCTCGAAGGCGCGAACCGCAAGGGCGAAGGCCATAATCCGCTCTGCGGCGATAATTACACGATTTTCCTGAAAATGAACGGCGACATCGTGGAAGACATCAGCTTCACCGGCTCCGGCTGCTGCATTTCCAAAGCGTCGGCTTCGCTATTGACCACCGCCGTGAAGGGCAAGACCAAGGACGAGGTGAAGGCGTTGTTCGAAAAAATCCACGACCTCATCACCACCGGGCGTGGCGATGAAGCCGGATTGGGCAAGCTGGCGGTGTTTGCCGGCGTGCATAAGTTTCCGGCGCGGGTGAAATGCGCGATTTTGTCGTGGCACGCGGTCCTGGCCGCGGTCGAGGGCAAGAATGAATCGGTGAGCACGGAATAGAACTGTCCGACTGCTATCGACAATTCTCCATCAAGACCCTAGATTCAAGCCATGAGCGCTCATCTGCAATATTTAATGAATGAGAAGGGCAAGAAGACCGCAGTCGTGCTGCCCATCGAAGATTATGAAAAGCTGCTGGAGGACTTGGATGATTTGGCAGTGATCGCTGAACGTCGCGATGAACCGACTGTTTCTCATGAAGAATTCAAGCGGAGTTTAAAACGCGATGGCATTTCAAATTGAGTGGAAAAAATCCACTAAAAAGGATTTGCGCAAACTGCCTCCAGCGACTGTGGGCCGGATACTGAGCGCGGTGGAAATATTGGCGAACAATCCTTACCCGCACGGTTCCGAGAAGCTTGCAGGCTCTGAACACGCCTACCGGATTCGGGTGGGAGATTATCGCATCATCTATGAAGTAGTGCCTGGGCTTATTGAGATTCAACGAGTCAGACATCGTAAGGACGTTTATCGAACGTAAGCGCGATGAGACAGGATGGTAAACATCCGCTATATTGCTATGACGATATGCAAACCAACGAACCAATCACGCTGAAGCGCGATGTCGAGGCATCGGTTGTTCCGGTGGGGACGAAAGTCACCCTCCAAGCGGGCGAGCAAGCCTATATCACGCAATCGCTCGGCGGGACTTACACTGTGATTGTGAACGGCAATATGTTTCGCATTGAAGGGAAGGACGGCGACGCGCTTGGTCTTGAAGCGACTGCGGCGAAGCCGGCTTCTTCAGCATCAATCGCCGGCGCGCCAGTCTCGCGTGAACAATTGGAGAAGGATGTTTGGAACCAGATGCGCACCTGTTACGACCCGGAAATTCCGGTGAACATTGTTGACCTCGGTTTGATTTATGATTGCAAAATCGAGCCCATCGCCGGCGCGGAGAACAGCTATCGCGTGGATGTGAAGATGACCTTGACCGCGCCGGGTTGCGGCATGGGGCCGACATTGCAGCAGGATGTGCAGAACAAATTACTGTCCATCGAAGCTGTGGACGACGTGAATGTGGAACTGGTTTGGGAACCGCAATGGAACCAGGGAATGCTGACCGAAGCGGCGAAACTCCAGTTAGGATTGCTCTGACGAACAGTTGCGCAATGAACAGCCATAGTCCAAAACAATTTGGTAGGAGACGAGGTAACGAGGCTCTGACTTTTCTCCGAGACGGCTATCGTAGAGAGTTAACGTTGTCCAGAGCCTCCTCACGTCGGCTCCTAGAAGCAGCGAATGATCACTGAAACCGGCATCATCGAAACGCCAACGCAAATGATTGATTGGGCGAAATTGCGCGCGGATTTTCCCATTCTCGACCAGAAGGTGCATGGGCATCCGCTCGTTTATTTTGACAATGCGGCCAGCAGCCAGAAGCCGCGCGTGGTGATCGATGCACAGCGCAATTATTACGAGCACGACAACGCCAACGTGCATCGCGGCATCCATGAATTGAGCAATCGCGCGACGAATGCTTTTGAAGCTTCGCGCGTCCGCGTGGCAAAATTCATCAACGCGCGCAGCGACAACGAAATCATTTTCACTCGCGGCACGACAGAAGGCATCAATCTGGTCGCACAATCCTGGGGCGGCAAAAACATCAAGGCGGGCGACACGATTTTGCTCACCGAGATGGAGCATCACAGCAACATCGTTCCGTGGCAATTGCTTGTGGAGCGCACGGGCGCAAAGCTTGCTTATCTGCCGGTCACGGGCGACGAAGGATTACTCGATTTGAGCAAGCTTGATTCGCTGCTCACCAAAGAAGTGAAGCTGTTTGCGTTCACTCACATTTCCAACACGCTGGGCACGGTCAATCCCGTGGCTGAGCTTTGCGAACGCGCGCGCAAGCTGGGTGTCACCACGTTGGTGGACGCTGCGCAAAGCGCGGGGCATCGGCCTGTCGACGTCCGCGAGCTGGGTTGCGATTTCCTGGTGTTTTCCGGACACAAAATTTGCGGACCGACGGGCATTGGCGTGCTTTGG
This sequence comes from Verrucomicrobiia bacterium, assembly GCA_035653495.1. Lineage (GTDB taxonomy): Bacteria > Verrucomicrobiota > Verrucomicrobiia > Limisphaerales > Pedosphaeraceae > DATAUW01. The sequence goes on along the minus strand of DASRBR010000437.1, from coordinate 712 downwards.
GGTCGCGAGGAGATCCTGAATTCCATGCCGCCTTATCAAGGCGGCGGCGAGATGATCCTGAACGTTGATTTTTTCAAAACCACTTACAAACCAGCGCCGCACCGTTTTGAAGCCGGTACGCCGGATATCGCGGGCGTCATCGGCCTGCACACCGCACTGGGATATCTCGATGCCATCGGCCGGGAAAACATTTTCAAGCATGACCAGGAACTTGCTGGTTACGCTTACGAACAATTGGCGCGGCTCAATAATATCCGTTTGTTCGGCCCGAAGACTGGCCGCGCCGGTCTGGTGAGCTTTTTGTTAAATGATGTTCATGCGCATGACGTGGTGACTGTCGCCGATCAACGCGGCGTCGCGCTGCGCGGCGGACATCATTGCAACCAACCGCTCATGAAACGGCTCGGCGTTCCTTCAACCGCCCGCGCGAGTTTTTATTTTTACAATACAAAGGCTGAAGTGGACCGTTTCATCGAGGTGGTAAAGGAGATCCAGAAGTTTTTTGGCGCTTGATTTGAAAACTATCAACGGCATGAACATCACGGCCCAATCCCAAATGCGGGACGTGCTGGAGGTTTATCCCGGCGCGCAACGGGCGTTGTTCCGCAAATATCATATCGGCGGATGCAGCAGTTGCGGGTTTCAGCCGACGGAAACGCTGGCGCAGGTTTGCGCGCGCAACAACAATTTGAATGTTGACGAAGTTTTGCAG
>DASRBR010000436.1:0-4964 GCA_035653495.1 Verrucomicrobiia bacterium | reverse complement strand
CGGATTGGCGCAATCCTTTCAATCCCTGAACGCAATCATGGTTGAAGGACGACGGTTTGATGCCGGGCGCGAAGTTGTGGAACGGGAATTAAAATGTTCGCCGCTGATGTTTGATGCGGATTCGCCTTCGCACTTGAATTTGCCGTTTCGCTTCTATGCATCGCGGGAATTTGAGCCTCTGCGGGATCGCAACCAGAAAATCGCCGGCGCAATTCTCCGCTGCCAGGAAGGAATCGAAGGATTGATGCAGATCTCCGCTGAACCGGTCGGCGCACGGTCATTCAAAATTTCCGCGAGCATCGAAAACCATACTCAACTCGGAGAGATTGAATCGCAGGACTACGATGCTGTGCTTTTGCGCAGTCTTGTTTCCCTCCGCATCTCGATGCGCTCCAAGGGCGCCGAATTCATTTCTTCTCCGGCCTACGCGATGGCTTGAATCCCAGCTTATCTGGACGGGTGGCTGAAATTGGGCCAACCTAAATCGGAAAACCAGTGAAAACGCGCGCTCCCAATTGGACTGGAGTTTTGGCGGCGTTGATGTCAGCGCTTTTATTCGGCGCTGGAACTCCGTTCGCAAAAAAATTACTTCCGGGCACAAATCCCGTGCTGATGGCCGGGTTGTTGTACCTCGGTTCAGGCATTGGGCTGGCGATTTACTGGCTTTTGGCGCGAGCAACGACGAACTCAACTGCAAGGGAAGCGAAACTTCGCCGGCACGATGTGCCCTGGCTTGTTGCCGCTTTTTTTGCAGGCGGTGTCGCCGGCCCCATCCTGTTGCTGGTTGGACTTGCCAAAACGCCCGCAACGAACGCTTCGCTGCTGTTGAACTTCGAAGGAGTGTTCACGGCGTTGCTGGCGTGGTTCGTGTTTCGTGAAAACTTTGATTTTCGCATCATGCTCGGAATGGCGCTCATCACCGCGGGCGGAATGATTTTGGGCTGGGCCGGCCGGCCAACGCTCGTCATGCCGTGGGGCTCGCTGGCGATCGCCGGAGCATGCCTCGCATGGGCAATTGACAACAACCTGACACGTAAAATTTCCGGTGGCGACCCGGTGCAAATCGCAATGCTGAAAGGTTTGCTGGCCGGGGCGTTCAACACCTGTCTTGGATTGCTTGCAGGCGGTGCTTTGCCCGCCACAAACAAATTGGCCGCAATCGCTTTGATCGGGCTCATCAGTTACGGCATCAGCCTGACATTGTTTGTGCTGGCGTTGCGGCACATCGGCGCGGCAAGAACGGGCGCTTATTTTTCAACCGCGCCATTTGTCGGCGCAATCATTTCCATTTTTCTGTTGCGCGAACAGGTGACGCCGGTTTTGGGGATTGCAGGCGCACTGATGGCAGTGGGTGTTTGGCTGCATTTGACGGAGCGCCATGAGCATCCGCACCGGCATGAACCGATGGAGCACGAACATCTCCATTATCATGACGAACATCACCAACACCCGCACAGCCCCGCAGACCCTCCCGGAGAACCGCACAGCCATTGGCATCGGCACGAGGCGCTGGTCCATTCGCACCCGCATTATCCCGACCTCCATCACCGGCACCGGCATTGAGCGTTATTTTCGCAAATATTTCACCACTGCATCTGTTCGCGAATGCACGTGCAGCTTGCCGTAGATGCTGTTCAAATGCTTGCGCACGGTATCGATGCTGATGTTCAGCCGGTCGGCAATCTCCTTGTAAAGGCAGCCCTGCGCCAAATGATGCAACACTTCTTCCTCGCGCCTGGAAAGGCTCTCGATTTCCCGGCCGGCGCGGGCTTGATGGAAATATTTGACAACCTTCCGCGCAATGTGGCTCGACATCGGCGAACCGCCGTTATACACCTCGCGGATCGCTTCCAACACCTTTTCCGGCGGCGTGCTTTTGACCATGTAACCGCACGCGCCCGCCACCAACGCTTCGAACACCTGGTCGCTGTCTTCATAAACAGTGAACATCATCACCTGCACATCCGGCGCAAGCGTCTTCAATCTCTCGACGCATTCGATCCCGGACATCGCCGGCAGATTGATGTCCATCAATACGACCGCAGGACTTACGCGCGGGATTTCCTTCAACGCTTCCTCAGCCATCCCATAGGCGCCAAGGCAGCGAAATCCCGGCGCGCCTTCCAAATAATTAAAGACGCTTTCCCGCAATTCCGGGTCATCTTCCACGATGCAAACGGTGATTTCCATGGAGCACTTGTCCGTTTTTCCCCACTTTATAGAAATGCTCTTTTGCATCGCAATTACATGAACGTGTTATTTTGAAAAAGAAAATATCAATCCGGACCATTATCCAGCTTTTCCGCCTTCAATTAAAACCGTCAACACAACACGTGTTCCCTGCTCCGGTTGGCCCGTGACCACGCATTGACCGCCAATCGCCGCCAGGCGGTCGTGCATGTTTTTCAGGCCATTGCCTACGCGCTCGGAACGGGTCGCGGATGGCGTTTCCGAGACCGTTTCACGTCGAACTCCACGGCCATTGTCCGAGACCGCCAGCTCCAATTTTTCCCCTTTGACGGAAATTTCCACGAGCACATTGGTCGCGCCGGAATGTTTAACGACGTTGTTCATCGCCTCTTTGGCGGCGAGCAGGATATTATGCCGCACACCGGTTCCCAAACGGCACGATGGCAAATCATCCGGGATTTTGAGCTGGCAGACAATTGGGCTGTTTTCAAAAAGTTCCGTGGCGTTGCGGCAAAGATACGTCGCCAGATGCTCAAGCGTGTCGTAAGCGGGATTCACGGCCCAAACGATTTCGTCCATCGCGCGAATGACATCACGCGCCGTCTGGGACATCTTCTCGATTTCTACGCCCGCGTCGGGGGGCAGCAAAAGCCTCCGTTTGACCATCGCGCCAAGGAACGAAATCTGGGTCAATCGCGCGCCGACTTCATCATGCATGTCACGGGCGATGCGCGTGCGCTCCTGTTCAATCGCATGTTGCTTCTCCAGGCGGCGCAATTCCTTTTCCATGTTACGCCGGGTCGTATAACGGACAGTTCCGCCCGCCATCGCGACGCCCAAAATGGCAACCGCCGCGATGAACGGCCAGGTCTGCCAAAAATGCGGCGCCAGCACCAGGTACACCGAGGCATCGCGCTCGCTCCAAACGCCGTCGTTGTTGCACGCTTTGACGCGAAACCGATACGTTCGCGGCGCGAGATTGTTGTAATAGGCCACGCGGCGGGTCACTTCCGTCCAATCCGGATCCACGCCTTCGAGCTTGTATTTGAAACACATTTTTTCGGGCGCTTGAAAGCTCAACCCGGTGTAATGGATTTCCAAATCGCCGCGTCCAGCCGGAATTTTCACGAGCGGAAACGCGTCTCGTGAAAGCGCTTCAGCGGTCTTCGAAAGCGAGAACTCCTTGCGGTCCGCGACAATTTCTTCGACCAAAACTGGCGGAGGCTGCCGGTTGGATTCCAGGCCGATATTTGGGTCGGTGACCGAAATGCCTTTGGCTGTGGCAAACCAAAGACGGCCATCGCGGCTTTTCCACGCGCCGGGCTTGGCGACACCGCTGCATTGGACGGTCTCCAAACCGTCGGCTTTGCCGTATCCGATGCAACGGATGACGCGCACTTCTTTGCGGTCGAAATCATCAAAGTTCTTTTTCGTGACCCGAAAAATTCCCGTGGAACAACTCATCCAAAGCCAGCCATGGTCATCCTCCAAAATCTCATAAATGCCGTCGCTCACCAGTTCATCTTTGGTGGTGTAACTCGTGATTTTTCCATCCTTCAAGCGGGCCAGGCCGTTGCTGGCCGTTCCAATCCAAAGACTGCCTTCGCGATCCTCATGCAACGCCAGCACGGTATGATTGAAATGCCCGTCCTGTCCCGTCCAATCCACAAACTCCCCGTCTTTGCGATAAAAAAGTCCCCCGCTCGTTCCCACCCACAACGTGTGGGCGTGATCTTCCAAAATGCAACGGATCGTGTGCTCCTTCAGAAAGTGTTGGTTCTTGTTCCAAGGCAACAAGCCCGAACTTGCGCCAAACCAAAGATTTCCTTCATGGTCCTGGTAAATCACGCGAACAATGCGGTCTATCATCGATTGTTCGGTGCTCCAGAGCCGCTTAAACCCCATGTCCTTCATGCGAAAAGCGCCGCCTTCGTAATCCGCTCCAACCAACATGCTGCCATCCTGGTCTTCCCAGAGCGACAGGATATAATCCGAGGCGAGGTGATTGGTACCTATGCCTTGGGGATTGTAATTGACAATCCCATGCTCATTCAGCTTGCTCAGACCTCCGCCCCAGCTTCCCAGCCAGATGTTGCCGGATTGGTCTTCGAGCACGGAACAGATGTTATTCTGCGCAAGCCCATCCTGGCGGGTATAAGTCCGAAATCGTTTCAGCCTTAATTCGTGCAACCCGTCACGCGTGCCCACCCAAATGTCGCCTTCGTCGTCCTCGCGAATGACATTCACCTGGTCGTAATAAGCGCCATAGCTGTCCAGCTCCGTCGAGAATTTGCCATCGTGATAACGGCTCAGCCCACCGTAAGTGCCAACCCATAATTCGCTCCTTTTGTCCTCGTATAGCGCGCTGACCAAGTTGCCCGGCAAACCGTCTTTACGGGTATAAACTTTGTAATCGCCATCCTGACGCAAACAGCCCAGGCCGCCGAGCATCCCGAACCAATATGTTCCCTCCCGGTCACGGTAAATCGCGCGAACGCTCTTCGTGCCGATTTCCGGCTGCTCGGTGATCTTTCCATCTTGGAGCAGGTACATCCCCGCGGCGGTCCCGATCCAAAGGTGTTTGTCTGTTCCGCCCAATGACTGGACCACATTTTCACGCGAACCGTACTTGTCCGAAAAGCGTTTCCAGCCGTCGTTCTCTCTTTTGAAAAGACCGTCCAAGGTGCCGACCCATATTGTTCCTTCCGGCGTCTCGAAAATGGTCAACACCTGGTTCCCGCGTTCATCGCTGCAGAGTTCGTGCTGATAAAATT
>DASRBR010000435.1:0-8812 GCA_035653495.1 Verrucomicrobiia bacterium | reverse complement strand
GCGACGTCGCCATTGCCATCCCCAACGGATATTTTTTATCGCTCGGCAGCCTGCTTTGGATGCGCGACATCAACCTGGAGGCAAAAAATACTGTGTCGCAGCAATATCGCGAAGTGTTCCGGCGCACGTTGAAGGCCGTGGATGATTGTTTGCAACGCGGGCAGGATTTTGACATCACCATTGACAATGGCCGCAGGATTGAAGGCTACAAACATTTGATCAAAATTCGCGAATGACGGGTTATCGTTCATAATCGACTTGCGCTTCCGCGTGGATTGTTTTAGCTATCTGCAAACCTGAACTGTTGCTTTGTTACTGAATTCGCGTCATCAGAAATTTAACTCTTTCAAACCATGACTCCGGCATTTCCCGAGATTTCGAAAATCAATTACGAAGGATCGCGCTCCAAAAATCCGCTCGCCTTCAAACATTACAATGCGACCGAAATCGTCGAGGGCCGCACCATGCGCGATTGGCTGCGTTTTTCGGTGGTTTATTGGCACACGTTCCGCAACCGGCTGAGCGACCCGTTCGGCATCGGCACGGCGCAACGTCCCTGGGACGACGGCACCGAATCGGTCCGCAACGCGCAGAACCGCGCGCGTGTGGCGTTCGAATTCATCGAGAAATTGGGCGCGCCGTTTTACGCGTTCCATGATCGCGACGTCGCTCCTGAAGGCGCGAACCTCAAGGAATCCAATAAAAACCTGGATGCGGTCGTGAAGGTGCTCAAGGCCGAGCAGGAACGCACGGGCATCAAGCTGCTTTGGGGCACGGCGTGTTTGTTCGCGCATCCGCGTTACGCGCACGGCGCGGCGACGAGTTGCAACGCGGATGTTTTCGCCTACGCCGCTGCGCAGGTGAAGAAGGCGCTCGAAGTCACGCATGAATTGGGCGGCGAAGGTTATGTTTTCTGGGGCGGGCGTGAAGGCTATTCGACGTTGTGGAACACCGACATGAAACGCGAGCTGGACCATCTCGCGCAATTTCTGCACATGGCCGTTGATCATAAAAAGAAGATCGGATTCAAGGGCCAATTTTACATCGAGCCCAAACCGAAGGAGCCGACGAAGCATCAATATGATTCCGACGTCGCCGCGTGCCTCAACTTTTTGCGCGAATACGATCTGATTGATCATCTCAAACTCAACATTGAAACCAATCACGCCACGCTCGCCGGCCATACGATGCAGCATGAGTTGGAAGCCGCCGCCGCCGCCGGCGCGCTTGGCTCGATCGATGCCAACACCGGCGACATGTTGCTGGGCTGGGACACCGACCAGTTCCCGACCGACATTTACCTGACCAGTCAATGCATGCTGACCATCATGAAAATGGGCGGGTTGACCACGGGCGGAGTGAATTTCGACGCCAAAGTTCGTCGCGAAAGTTTCGAGCCGATCGATCTATTCCATGCGCACATCGGCGGGATGGATGCTTTTGCGCGCGGATTGAAGATTGCGGCAGCAATCCGCGAGGATGGTCGTTTGGCGCAGTTTGTGCGCGAGCGCTACAGTTCATGGGACAACGGCATGGGCGCGAAGATTGAAAAGGGCAAAACGAATTTCCAGGAACTCGAAGCCTATATGCTTAAGAAGGGCGAAGCATCGCCCAACAGCAGCGGACGCCAGGAGTTTTTGGAGAACTTGATCAACGAGTTTATTTGACCTGGGCGGCTCGAAACTTCACCACTTCACCGGCACGGTCATTTTTTTTCCGAAGCGATTGTGATAATGAAGCTGCCGGTGCGACGCACCGTATTCGTGCACGAGCTTGGTGAGTTTCACGTCATAACAGCAATATTCCGCGATGTCGAGCAGCCGGCCTTCGCGGAACCATTGGATGGCTTGCAGGCCCTCGGCGGTTTTTTCCACGCCGAACGTCGCAGTCGCGATCGAATCCAGCGAGAGACGATGCTGCAGCGTGTTTTGCAGTTCCACCAGCATGTCGAGCGTCGGGAGCTGCCGCAAATCCATCGAAGTGTAGCCGTGCAACACCTCGTAATCGAACCGCAGATGATTGAACCCGACCACCAGGTCCGCGCGTTGCAGTTCCGTCAGCAGTTCGTCCACCTGTTTTTCGCCGTAGATCTTGTAATCGCCGCGCGCGCTGCTGTAAGTCACGCCCACGCTCATCCGCATCGCGCTGATCTTGTCCCAACCGCCCACCTCATCGGCGGACTTCTGCGTTTCCAGGTCGAAATAGACAACGTTCCTCATCGCGTGTGAAAGGATTAAACTTCAAACGCCGCGATGAAGTCAATTGTTCAGGAGAAAGAACGCGTGAGAGATTGCTGAAAACGATTTTAACGATTCAATGATGGTCGGAAAATCGTGAATTGTAGGTCGGGCAAGCCGCGAATCACCAAACTTCCACCGGCCCCTTGGGCACGGGAATCTGCTCGCGTTTCGCGATCGCCGGCTCCTGCATGAACGACGCTACCATCGGCGCGGGACGATAATTCGGCTTGAGCTGCCCTTGCTCGTCTAAAAATTGCCGGCGCCATTCGCGATAATTTTCCAGGATCGCCAGAAATTCCGCGCGCGTCGAAAACAGCACTACTCTTTTGTTGAACTCGTTCGCCGGGCCGAACCGTTTCGAATACCATGGCGCGACCTTGCGGAACATCCGGCACCCGAGCGGTTCGCCGAACACTTCAACCATCAGGTCCAGATGCCGGCACATCACCCGCACGCGCTCGTCAAACGGCGGTTCCGGCAGCAATTCGCCCGTCTCCAAAAAATGCCGCGTATGCCGGAAAATCCACGGATTATAAAATGCCCCGCGCCCGATGCTCACGCCCGCGCAGCCGGTTTCTTCCAGCATCATGCGCGCAGCCTCGGGCGTTGTGACGTCGCCGTTGCCGATGACGGGAATGCTTTTCACCGCCTGCACCACTGCGCGGATGCCGTGCAATTTGACCGAACCGGTAAATCCCTGCTCACGCGTGCGGCCATGAATAAAAATAGCCGCCACTCCCGCATCTTCCAACGCGCGCGCCAAATCGGGCGCGGTCAAATTTTCATCGTCCCAGCCGAGCCGCATCTTGGCCGTCACCGGAATTTTCACCGCGCTGACCATCCCTTTGACCAACGCCGCCGTCTTGTCCAGTTCCGTCATCATCGCCGAGCCGCCGCCCACGCGGCAAATCTTGCGCACCGGACAGCCCATATTGATGTCCACCGATGCCACACCCATCGCTTCAAGCTGGACCGCCGCGTCCCGCATCTCCTCCGGCACCGAGCCGAACAATTGCACGGCCAGCGGCGAATCCGCCCGGCGCGTTTCAATGAGCTTGAGCGCCTTGGGATTTTTTTCCAGCAACGAACGCGCATTGACTAGGTCGGTCGTCGCGAGGTCCAGGCCGCCGATCTCGCGCAAAGTGAGGCGAAAAGGCAGGTTCGTGTAACCCGCCAGCGGCGACAGGAACAGATTTGAATTTAACGTGAGCGACCCAAAGCGCATCCGCATACTATAGCAGAATTTCCGGGCGGGAATATGAAATTATCGCGATAGATATGGCGGCTCGGATGATTTGAAGGCTGTTTCCGAACTGCCCGGGAGTTTTCATTGGATGTTCAAGGTTGGACATGGACGTTCGATGTTCCTCCATCTCCGTGTATCTGCGTTGATCCGCAGTTAATTTGTATTTTTTTCATTCCCTTTTCGGGAAATTCGTGGATTGCTATTGTTGGAAGGACTCATGGACAAAAAAGTCAAAGTCGGAATCGTCGGCGCGTCCGGTTACTCGGGTGAGGAACTGGTGCGGTTGCTCTTGCGGCATCCGCACGTGGAACTGACCGCGCTCACTTCGCGCCAATACACCGGGCAACCGCTCGCGCAGGTCTTTCCGCAATTCGGCCATTTCCCCGAATCCAAAAACATCCGCTTCTCCGAGCCGAACGCGGCGTTGCTCGCCAAGCAAGCGCAGATCGTTTTTCTTGCGTTGCCGCACGGCGTTTCAGCGGAATTCGCCGTTCCGCTGCTTCAGCACGGCTGCCAGGTGATTGATTTGAGCGCCGATTTTCGCCTGCGCAGCGCCGAGGTTTACAAGGAATTTTATGCGCACGAGCATCCCGCGCCCGAACTGCTCGCGAGCGCGGTTTACGGATTGCCGGAAATTTATCGCGCGGCCATCAAAAACGCGCTGCTCATCGCGTCGCCGGGTTGTTATCCCACGAGCGTTTTGCTGCCGATATTGCCGTTATTGCGCGCCGGATTGATCAAGCACACCGGCATCATCGCCGATTCCTTGAGCGGCGTGAGCGGCGCGGGACGAAAGGCCGAGCAGGATTATTTGTTTGTCGAATGCAATGAAAGCGTGCGTCCCTACAGCATTCCGAAGCACCGGCATCTTTCGGAAATCGAGCAGGAACTTTCGCTCGCCGCGGGAGCGCCGGTCACCATCCAGTTCACACCGCATTTGATTCCGGTCAATCGCGGCATCCTGAGCACGCTTTATCTCGCGCCAGAAAGACATTTCTCGACCGCGCAGGAAGCCGCCGAATTGAACGAAAAAATTACCGCGTGTTATCAATCCGCTTACGGCAACGAACCATTTGTTCGCCTGCTTGACGGCAAGGCATTGCCGGACACCAAGCATGTTGTAGGAACAAACGTCATAGAAATCGCCTGGCGGCTGGACCATCGCACCGGCCGGTTGATCGTGATGAGCGCCGAGGACAACATCGTCAAAGGCGCAAGCGGCCAGGCCGTCCAAAGCATGAACATCCTCTGCGGCTTTCCCGAAACGGCGGGATTGATGTGAGCCAACGGCCTTCCATCGTAGCGCAGACATTCCTGTCTGCCGTATCGCCGACATTCTTGTCGGCAAGACTTTTGGCGAATCCTGAGAGCTTCGAATTTTCGCCGCTTCGCAGGCACGAACGCCTGCGCTACACATGTGGTGGTTGTACTTTTAATCAGAAGCAAGCATGAAGCACAATTCAATCCCCGGCTCAGTCACCGCGCCGCAAGGCTTTCTTTCCTCGGGCGTTTTTTGCGACATCAAACGCCTCGGCACCGGCAAGGGCTCAAACAAAGGCCAGAAACGCGATCTCGCGCTGATTTTTTCCGAAACGCCCGCCACGGTTGCGGGCATGTTCACCACCAGCCAAGTTTGCGCCGCGCCAGTAAAACTCAGCCAACCGCGGGCCAGCAAAGGCCGGGCGCAGGCCATTGTCATCAATTCTGGCAACGCCAACGCCTGCACCGGCGCGCAAGGTTTGCGCGATGCGAAAACGATGACTGAAGTCACCGCGAAAATTCTTTGCATTTCACCCGAGCACGTGGTCGTTGCTTCAACGGGTCGGATCGGTGTGACATTGCCGATGGTCAATGTGCAACGCGGCATTCGCGCGGCCGCGGATTTATTGAATTCGTCGCGCGAAAATGCTGGGCACGCCGCCGAAGCCATTATGACTAGCGATACGCGGCCCAAGGAAATTGCCATTGAATTCAAACTGGACGGCCGCACCGTGCGCATCGGCGGCATCTGCAAAGGCGCGGGAATGATCCAGCCCGGCATGTCCATGACCGGCGCGCGCCCCGCTGCAACACCGACCGGCCTTCACGCGACCATGCTTTGCTTCATCACCACCGACGCCGCGGTCGAAGCCAAGGCGTTGAAAGCCGCGTTGACCGAAGCCGTCGCCAACAGTTTCAACCGCATCACCGTGGATGGCGACATGAGCACCAATGATACTGTGCTCGTTTTGGCGAACGGACGCGCCGGCAATAAGGGATTAACAATCAAGAGTGCAGACTTCAGAATTTTTCAGAATGCGCTCAATCATGTTTGCCTTGAACTGGCGAAAATGATCGTTCGCGACGGCGAAGGCGTGACGCGTTTTGTCACAGTTCGTTTGAAAGGCGCGAGATCGTTCGCGGACGCCGATGCGGCGGCGCGCTCGGTCGCCAACAGCTCACTCGTGAAAACAAGCTGGTTCGGCGGTGATCCGAATTGGGGCCGCATCTTGGGCGCGCTCGGTTATTCGCCCGCGAAAATCATTGAGGAAAAAATTGACGTGGCCTACAGCGCGCCGGGCAGTTCCAAATTGTTGTTCGCATTGAAAAAAGGTCAACCCACAAAAACGACCTTCGATGCACTTTGCAAAATGACCGCACAAAAGGAATTTGATCTGCACATCAACTTGAACCTCGGCAAGGCGGAAGCTGTCATCTACGCCTCCGATTTGACCGAGGAATATGTGGATTTCAACAAAGGCGACGTCAGCGATCCGAGTTCGCTCGGAGGTTGAGCATTGACAACCCAGCCTCGTGATACTAATGTATCACCATGAAGACCGCAAGTGTTCGAGACCTTCGCAATGCATTTGGGCGTGTTTCCAAATGGTTGGAAGCTGGTGAAACGGTGCAAATCGTGAAACGCGGCAAGCCTTTCGCGCGAGTGGTTCCTGAGCCAAAAAAATCAGGAACTTTTCTGGGTGCTTGCCCAGGCACAAAACCTCTTCCGGCCGACATTGACGAGCCGGTGGGGATTGAATGGGAAGCAATGAAGTGAAATACCTGCTGGATACTGGGGTATGGCTGCGAGGCGTCACTGAAAAAGAAAGTATTCCAGCCGAATCTTTCAAATTGCTTCAGATTACCGGCGAGCTTTACGCGCTGAGTGCCATCAGCCTGTGGGAAATAGGAAAAAAAGTTCAAATTGGCAAACTTGAACTGGCAAAAGACCTGTCTGGCTGGTTCGGTGACGCGCTCGCTCCAAATATCTTCCTGCTGCCGTTGTCACCGGAAATTGTCGCCGATGCGATGCGATTACCAGACTTCCCTAATCGAAACCCTGCTGACGAATTGATTGTTGCCACGGCGCGTATCTACAATTTGACCTTGATAACCACGGATACGAAATTGAAAAATTATCGCCACGCTCGCATAAGTTATTTTAAGCCAAAGCTGGAAACTGATTAGGCGGCCCCAATCATCTACTCCGCCGATTTGAGGAATATGTTGATTTCAACAAAGGCCACGTGAGCGATCCTAGTTCGTTGGGAGGTTGAGCTTGCAATTAATCTGGAGCAATGTAGTCTCTTTGTAGATACGATATGCAGACAACAATTCAACAATGGGGGAACAGCCTGGCATTGCGCATTCCCAAGGCATTCGCGCAACAAACACGTGTCAAAAAGGGCAGTCTTGTGAACCTGACCTTGAAAAACGGACGCGTCATCGTGGAACCGCTCACCCGGCGGAAATATACGCTGCGGCAACTCGTCTCAAGAATAACTGCGCGAAACCGTCATTCAGAAACAAATTGGGGAAGGCATCGAGGGAAGGAGCGCTGGTAAATGGCTGGTTACGTCCCGGATCGAGGAGACATTGTCTGGATAGATTGTGATCCGCAAACAGGTCACGAACAAAGCGGACGCCGCCCCGCGGTTGTTCTGTCCCCACGAAGCTATAACAGGCCTGCCGGTCTTGCATTGTTATGCCCCATCACCAATCGCAGCAAAGGCTATCCTTTTGAAGTGCCTTTGGTGGAAGGCTTGCCCGTAACAGGCGTCGTGCTCGCGGATCAGGTGCGCAGCCTGGACTGGCGTGCAAGGCAGGTATCATTCATAGGGGCTTTGGATGAACAAAGCTTGATCGAAGTCGTCGAGCGCCTGCGTCCTCTCATCGGATTCGATGACGAATAAAAATGGCATGCACGACCTCATCTCCAAAGCCGATGTCTTGCTCGAGGCGCTGCCTTATCTGCAGCGATTTCGCGGACAGACGTTCGTCATCAAGTACGGCGGGAGCTTCATGGATTCCCCGGACGCGGCCGCTCGCCAGGGCGTTGCGCGTGATGTCGTTTTTCTTGAAGCAGCGGGCATCAATCCGGTGGTCGTCCACGGCGGGGGCAAGGCCATCACACGCGCGATGGATGCCGCAGGTCTCAAGGCCAGTTTCATCCAGGGCATGCGCGTCACGGATGAAGCCACGGTCAAGGTCGTGGACCAGGTGCTCTCGCGCGAAATCAATCCCGAAGTAGTCGCGACGATCAACTCGTTGCAGGGGCGTGCGCGCGGATTCGCCGGCACAGAAATTTTTTCCTGCCGCAAACTTTGGTTGAACGGCGCGTCGGGCGAAAAGATTGATATTGGGTTCGTCGGCGAAGTGACCGGCGTCAAAACCGCACCGCTCCTGGAATGCCTTTCGCAAGGCGCGATTCCGGTCATCAGCCCCACGGCGCGCGGCGAGGATGGGCAGGTTTACAATTGCAATGCGGACGTCGCCGCGGCGCAGGCAGCCATTGCGCTCAAGGCGAAACGGCTTGTTTTCATGAGCGACGTGCCGGGCTTGATGCGCGACCCGAAAGATGAAGCAACGTTGATTCCGCATCTGCGCACTGGCGAAGTCGAAGGCTTGAAACGCGCGGGCATCGTGGACAAAGGGATGATCCCCAAGGTGGACAGCGCGGTTGCGGCCATCGAAGCCGGCGTGGAAAAGGTTTCTTTCGTGGACGGTCGCATACCGCATTCCATTTTGCTCGAAATCTTCACCGACATGGGCGTGGGTACCGAAATCACGTTCTGAAATTGAAAGCCGGCCGCAAACATGCGATGATGCGCGTGTGACTGACCAGGACGCCTATCTGCTTCGCGAGAACACCGGCACGACCGGCTTGGAGCAGACTGCACGCAAGGCAGCAGAAACTCTGGCGCATTTTGATGTTCCGCATCTTATTGTGGGCGGGTTCGCCGTGCAGGAACACGGTTATCCGCGCCTCACCATCGACCTCGACATTGTCGTGCCCGACGTGCTGGAAGCAGTGGAATTTTTAACCGCCGATTTGTCCGGGCCATTC
>DASRBR010000434.1:0-8603 GCA_035653495.1 Verrucomicrobiia bacterium | reverse complement strand
CAAGCCGGACATCGCCACGCTCGACATCCGCATGCCGGGCGTCAACGGCATCAAGGTCCTTGAAACCATTCGACGCGAAGATCTGAACACGACGGTCATCATCCTTACCGGTTTGGATGAAGCCGAATATCGCCGGCGCTGTTTTGATATTGGGGCGGATTACTTCTTTCACAAAGCGACCGAGTTCGAGAAGGTCATGGACGTTCTCAAAGAGCGCGCCGGCAAGCTGAATTAAGGCGACAACCAACCGTCCCGCCGCTCTCGACAGCCGCAGCTAAAAATGGCAACTTGGGTTGTTGTTTGTGAACAAACTTGACCAACTCCGCGCCCTGTTGCGCTCTTACGGCTCCTGCCTCGTCGCCTATTCCGGCGGCGTGGATTCGGTGTTTTTGGCGCGCATCGCGGCGGAAGTGCTCGGCGAAAAATCGCTCGCTGCAATCGCCGATTCGCCCAGCCTGCCGCGGCGCGAACTCGAAGAAGCATTGGCCATTGCCGAAAAATTTAACTTTCCGGTGAAAGTTGTCCGAACGCGCGAATTCGAGAATCCGCAATACTTGGCCAACCCCGACAACCGCTGCTACTTCTGCAAGCACGAATTGTTCACTGAACTCGAACCGCTGGCGCGCGCGGAAGGGTTCGCCGTCATTGCCTACGGCGAAAACGCCAGCGACGTTGGCGATCATCGGCCCGGCGCGAAAGCCGCTTCTGAATTTCAAGTGCGCGCGCCGTTGAAGGAAGCCGGTTTGACGAAGGCGGAAATCCGTGAATTTTCCGCGCAGCTTGGGCTTCCCACTGCAGACAAGCCGCAGATGGCCTGCCTCAGTTCGCGCATTCCTTATGGCGAGGGTGTTTCGCCGGAAAAACTTCGGATGATCGAGCAGGCCGAATACATTCTGCGCGACATGGGCTTTTACGACGTGCGCGTCCGCCATCACGAATTGAAGCAGGGCCAGATGGCGCGCATCGAGGTCGGCCAGTCGGAGCTGCCGAAATTTTTGGTGAACGACACCGCGCACCGCGTTGCGACTGAGTTGAAAAAAATTGGCTATCTCCACGTAACGCTCGATTTGCTCGGTTACCGCCGCGGCAGCGTCAACGAGACCATCAAGGTCGCGTGATATTGCGGATTCACAAAATCGTCCGTAACGCCAGCTTCTTCCCGTGATTCTGATCGCACATCGCGGCGCATCATTTGATGCGCCGGAAAACACGCTCGCCGCCGTGAATCTTGCCTGGGAACAGGGAGCGGACGCCGTCGAAGTGGATGTTCATCTCACACGTGACAATCATCTCGTTGCCATTCACGATGCGACCACGCGCAGGACTTGCCGCGTCAGGGGAAGAATCACCTCGCGAACTGTTGAACAAATTTGTTCTCTCGATGCCGGAAGTTGGAAACATGCGAAATGGCGCGACGAGCGGATTCCAACCCTGGAACAGATTTTGGCGACCGTTCCTCGTGGCAAACGCTTGTTCATTGAAATCAAGGCCCGCAAAAATACGGCGAGCGCATTGGCCAAGGTGTTTGAGCGTTGCCATTGTGCGCCAAAACAAATCGTGCTCATCGGTTTTTCTTTGAAGGCGATGAAATCGCTGAAGCGCGCGTTTCCAGAAATCGAAGTCTGCTGGATTGCCGGATTGAAACGCAACCGGCTCACGCGCCGCTGGCCGGACGGCGACCGTTTGGCCCGCAAAATCAAGGCAGCCGGGTTGGATGGACTGGATTTGCGCGCGAACGGGGCCATCACGCCCGCGTTCATAAAAAAGATTCATTCCGCCGCACTGAAGCTGTATGTTTGGACCGTGGACAGCCCTGAGACAGCCGAAAAATTGTCGCGCGCCGGCGTGGATGGCATCACGACGAACCGGCCGGGATGGTTGAGAAGTCAGTAGCTAAAACCAGATGTTCCAGCTCGGGGCCACTGCGAGACCAAATATCGAGAGGCATCCATATGGCCAAACACAGAAAGAGGATGGGCCATCGGAGCATGCGGTTGAACCAGACGAAAACCGTTAAAATCAGAAACGTAATAACAAATTGGAACACCAACATTCCTAAGGCATCAGTGCTTTTTTGATAAAATTGCCAAAGGACTGACTGATCGTATCGCCCAAGCCTGTAAGTCCAAAGTAATTGCATGGATGCAGCAAAAAATGTAACTAACAAGGACGCAGTCAAAATCCAAAACATGTCTAAACCTGTAATCCGCCTTGGTATCCTCAATAAATGAGATTTTCTTTTCCATCTCATGCAGAGAATGCTGGGACAATATTGTATCGTTGTCAATCGAACAAGCGGCGCAACTCGACATTGTTTTTGCCACGAAGTGGCACAAACATGAATAGCCGTGGGTGCCAACCCACGGACTCTATGCAAAATAATTTGTGCGGCCCTGAAAGGGCCGAACCATTGTTCTGCAAGTTCACCGCAGGTTACACCTGCGGCTATTCACGTTTCGGCCCCTGCGGGGCCAAACATGCAACCATTTAACGCGAGCCGTGTCCTACCTAAAATTCCAAAACATCTCAAAGCGTTTTCCGGGCGTTCATGCGCTCGATGGCGTGAGCTTTGAGGTCCAGCGCGGCGAATGCCATGCGCTCATCGGCGAAAATGGCGCGGGCAAAAGCACGTTGGGAAAAATCCTTGCTGGGGTTTACACGGCTGACGAGGGCGAGATTTTGTTGGATGGCCAGCCGATACACGCCGACACGCCATTGGCGGCGCGTCGATTGGGCATCGCCATGGTGCATCAAGAGCTGGCGTTTTGTCCGAATCTTTCCGTAGCCGAAAATCTTTGCCTGGGCGATTTGCCGCGCAAGGCCGGCTGGCTGGATCGCCGCAAGATGCGCGAACAGGCGCGCGCGATGCTTGCAGAGATCGAGACCGATATCGACGTGGACGTGCCCATCAGCCAGCTCACCACCGGGCAGGAGCAGCTCATCCAGATCGCCGCTGCGCTCGGCACGCAGGCGCGCATCATCGTGATGGATGAGCCGACGAGTTCGTTGTCGGTGAAGGAAAGCGAGAACCTGTTCCAGCTTTTGGGCCGGCTCAAGCAGCGCGGACTCACCATCATTTACGTCTCGCATCGCATGGAGGAAATTTTCCGTCTTTGCCAGGGCATCACAGTGTTGCGCGATGGAAAACATGTCGCCACCGAGCGCGTCGCCGACACGAATCGTGATCGCGTCATCCACCAAATGGTCGGGCGCGAAGTGAAGCAATACACATCACAACATCTGCAACGGCCGCTCGGCGAGGAGATGTTGCGCGTGGAAAATCTTTGTTCGCCCGGCAAGTTCGAGAACATCAATTTCAGCTTGCGCGCGGGAGAAATCCTCGGGTTCGCGGGACTGGTCGGGGCGGGACGCAGCGAGGTCGCGCAGGCCATCTTTGGTTTGGATGAAGCCGCGACGGGCAAAGTTTTCGTGCGCGGGAAGGAGTTGCCTTTGCAAGACGTGGGCGCGGCGCTTGCGGCGGGAATCGGTTTGCTGCCGGAAGACCGGAAACGTCTTGGGCTCGTGCTCGGGATGAATTGCCGCGAGAACACCTCGCTCGCCATTTTGCCGCGCTTGAGCCGGCTTGGGTTCGTGCGCTGGCGCGAAGAACGCGCGCTGGTCAAAACCTACGTCGAAAAATTGCGTGTGAAAACACCCTCCATCGAAGCGGCGGTTGCCGGGTTGAGCGGCGGGAACCAGCAAAAGATCGCGCTCGCCAAATGGCTTGCCCGCCAGTGCAGCGTGCTGATCGTGGATGAACCGACGCGCGGCGTGGACGTCGGCGCCAAGGCGGAAATCCATCATCTGCTCGACGAACTTGCCAGCCAGGGATTGGCCTTGATGACGATTTCGTCCGAATTGCCCGAAGTGATGAACTTGAGCCGACGCATCATTGTGATGCGGCAAGGTCGTATTGTCGGCGAACTGGAACGCAAAGATTTCACACAGCCGAATTTGATGCGATTGATGGCCGGCGTGGAAACGGCCCACCCCAACCCTCCAAGCTGCAAAGAATAGCAAATCAACAAACCCAGCTCATCATTGGGTTGTTGATTTCTGCCATTCCGTCCTGCCGCACTCCTTCTTACCTGTTTGCTAGTTGCTTTTCTGAGAATGGCACATCTCATGCGCATGGGGAAACGTGGGCAAGATGAACAAAATCGCGAGACACCTGAAAGCCGCGCAAATGGCGCAGACCGGCTCATTCCGTGATGCCCCGGCGCGACCCGGCCTTTATCTGTTGGAACTCCGTTCGCATCATGCTGATGCGTTGCCTTTGCACAGGCGCAGGCTGATCATTCCCGTGCGCTTCGCAGCCGAATCGCTGCCGAAAATCATCAAAATTACCCACGTCGGCTGAACATTCAGGCAAGGTCGTCCGATTCGATGAATGTCCCGCTTCCCGGTCGCTCGTACATTTCTGGCTAAAATTGAGGCATTTTTCCCCTTTGCACTTTCCGCTTTGAATTTAAAGTAAGCGCATGAAAGTGCATCCCGAGTTTCCGGGCTACCGTCCCCGGCGGTTGCGGCAATCACCTGCGTTGCGCCGCTTGATCAGCGAAACGCAATTGAGCGTCGCGCAACTCGTCCTCCCGTTGTTCGCGCGGCCTGGGCGCAAGCTGCGCCGTCCCATCAACGCGATGCCGGGTGTCTTTCAACTTTCTCCCGACGAACTTCTGCGCGAAGCTGCGCAAGCCCACCAACTCGGCATTCCCGCGGTGTTGCTCTTCGGCATCCCGGAAACCAAGGACGCCAAGGCCTCCGGCGCCTACGCCGCCAACGGCATTGTCCAGCAAACGGTGAAGCTTTTGAAAAAAGAAATGCCGGAACTGCTCGTCATCACAGACGTCTGCCTTTGCGAATATATGGAGCATGGGCATTGCGGCATCGTGCATCGCGGCCCGCGTGGCGCCCGCATCCTGAACTACCCCACTTTGAAACTGCTCGCGCGCACCGCCGCCAGTCACGCCGAGGCCGGCGCGGACATCGTCGCGCCCAGCGACATGATGGATGGCCGTGTCCGCGCCATTCGCGAAGAATTGGACACGCGCGGTTTAGATGACACGCCGATTCTTTCGTATGCGGCCAAATTTGCGTCGGCCTATTACGGGCCGTTCCGCGAAGCGGCGGAATCCGCGCCGCAATTCGGCGACCGCCGCAGTTACCAGATGGACGCCGGCAATGCGAACGAAGCCTTGCGCGAAGTCGCGCTCGACATCCGGGAAGGCGCGGACATGGTAATGGTCAAGCCGGCGCTGGCGTATTTGGATATCATCCACCGCGTGAAAACGGAGTTTGGGTATCCCACCGCCGCGTATGCCGTCAGCGCCGAATATTCCATGATCAAAGCCGCCGCCAACAAGGGCTGGATCGATGAACGTGCGGTGACATTGGAAAGTTTGCTGGCCATGCGCCGCGCTGGCGCGGACATTTTGATCACCTACTCGGCAACCGATGTTGCGCGCTGGTTGAAATGACCCCAAGGAATCGGTTTTACTGGTCCGGCGCGATCAACTTATCGCCGTCCATGTGGTAGATGCCGATGAGATAACCATTCTCGCGCATCGCCCCGACGTGCAGCGTCCCTTCGATGTTCACCGGCTCGTCCATGATGGATTTGACGCCATGCTCGGCGGGAGTTTTCACGCTGACCCATTCGGTGATTTTCGGCACGCTGCCATAACAGCACAGAGACTGGTCCTTCATGATTAAAAATTCCGTCACCACGCCCTTGGAAACTTTCAGCGGCAGCATGAAACCGCGGATGGAAACTTTTTTGTTGTCGAGCGACTTGACCCTCGCGGGAATCTGGTCATTGGCCTTGTCGGTTGCCGGGGTCACGTTCGTTGCCGGTGAATTGTCCACTTCGAAATTATACGAGGCCAGTTTGTCGAAGCCGACGGCCAAATAATCGATCGCGCTCGAATCATCTTTCTTCGTCGAAGCTTCTGTTGCGATCGAAGTCCTGGACGGAATTACTGCAGCGGCGATGGTTGGAGTGGAGCTCGGAACTGAAGTCAAATTTGCGGAACTGGCCGAACCTGGCTGAATTTCGGCTGGCGCAACCGCGACCGGTTTGGGCTGCATGGCTGGAGCGGGCGCAATCAAATCGCCATGAACAGGAACGGTAGTTTTGTCCGAAACCTTTTGCGAAGGTCCGCAGGCGGTTAGCGCCAGCACGAGGATTCCGTGCGAGCAAATCAAAAAGAATGGGCGGTTTCGGTGCATGATCGCAAATAACCAATAATCTGACTCGCCCTTGGATTCAAACATTCATTGCTGCCTTTACTCTCGCAAATCAGGCTTTTTCCATGGTAAACTGCGATTGTGAAGTGGGCCCGAATTGCAGTGCGTTTATTGATCTTGATGGCGTTCTCCGCGAGCGCCCACGCTGCGACCAATAACCTGTTCCAATCCGATATCTGCGTTTATGGCGGGACTTCGGGCGGCGTGATTGCAGCGGTCGCGGCGGCGCGTTTGGGAAAAAAGGTCGCGCTGGTTTGCGTGAACAACCACCCCGGTGGGATGACCTCCAGCGGCTTGGGCGTGACAGATGTGGGGGATTTTCCTGCTTCAATCGGCGGATTGGCGGCGGAGTTTTATTCGCGTGTGGGACAGGCTTATGGCTCAAACGGGCCGGTCTATTGGTTTGAGCCGCACGTGGCCGAGCAAACTTTTCTGCAGATGCTCAACGGCGCGGGCGTGAAGCTCTACACCCATATGCAGCTTGCGTCTGTGACGATGTCGAACCTCGTCATCACTCAAATCACCATGACCGATGGCACGGCATTCGCCGCGAAGGAGTTCATTGACGCGAGTTACGAAGGAGATTTGATGGCGCAATCCCAAGTCACTTACACTTGGGGACGCGAAGGCACAAATGTATATGGCGAGTCACTCGCCGGTGTTTTTGTCAATAGCGTGCAGTATGACTGCGACCCCTACGTGGTGCCGGGAAATCAGGCGAGCGGATTGCTTCCGTTGATCCAGAGCAACGCGCCGGGGACAATCGGGCAGGGCGATCAACGCATGCAGACTTACAATTTCCGGCTTTGCCTCACCCAGACCGTCACCAACCAAATCCCCATCACTCCACCAACAAATTATTCCGAAGCGACTTACGAGCTTCTGCATCGTTACATCAATGCCTATGTCGCCTCCAACGGCTCAGTACCCCTTAATCGTCTCATTGACGTGCAGACTTTGATCCCCAACAACAAAACAGACATCAACGCCTATGCCGACGTTTCCACTGATTTCATCGGCTACAACTGGGCGTATCCGACCAACGCGGCAGCCGGGCGCCAACTGATTTATCAACAGCACAAGGATTACATCGCCGGCCTGCTCTATTATCTCGCCACCAGCACCAATGTGCCACTGAACGTCCGCACGAACATGCAATCGTACGGCTATGCTGCTGATGAATTTCAGGACAATGGCGGCTGGCCTTATGACATGTATGTCCGTGAAGCGCGTCGCATGATCAGCGATTATGTCATGCTCCAGCAGGACGCGCTGGGCACGCGCGCAGCAACTGATCCCATCGCGCTCGGCAATTACACCTTGGATTGCCATCCAGACGCGCGGCTGGCCGTGAATGGCGTGGCTGTTTGGGAGGGAGCAATCGGTGTCTCCATTCCCGAACCTTTTCCCGTGAGCTACCGTTCCATCGTTCCCGCCACGGGCCAGTGCCAAAACCTGTTCAGCACATTTTGTCTTTCGGCCAGCCACGTCGGTTTTGCCTCGCTCCGCACCGAGCCGGTGTTCATGGAACTCAGCCACGCTGCCGGCGACGCGGCTTCCTTTGCCATTGACGACCAGGTCCCCGTGCAACAGGTAAGTTATCAAAAACTTTCGGCCCAATTGCTCGCGGACGGACAGCTTTTAAGCTGGAACGCGGCCCAACCCATTGGCACCAACGGCATCATCCTGACGGTGACAAACACCAGCGGATTGTCGTACAGCAGCGGATGGTCGGTGGGCGCCAATTCCGGCGGTTGGCCGCTGCCGAACGGCACGTACTGGCATGACGGTAACAGCGGCAAAGGGACAAAGTTTGTCCGTTTCACGCCCAGCATTCCAACCAATGGATATTATGACGTTTATATCTGGTGGGTCTATGCGTCCAACCGCGCGACCAATGCGCCACTGAGGATCAGCAGCACCAGCGCCACGAACACCGTCTATATCAATCAGCAAATCAATTGCACGAACTGGGTGAAAATCGCTTCGAGCAATTATTTTGTCGCGGGGACGAGCGGCAGCGTCACCGTCAGCAACTTCAACACCACGGGTTATGTCGTCGCCAATGCGGTGCGCTGGCAGCCCTTGGGCAGCGCGCCGTCCGGGAACATCTCGCCGGTGGTCGAACTGCTGGCCAGCGACCCGGTGGCAGGCGAGTTTGGGCCGGTTGCGGGGCGTTTCACGATTGTTTGTCCGAACGGCGCAAATAGTTTTCCGGTGACCGTGAATTACACCATCAGTGGCACGGCCAGCAACGGCGTTGATTACGCCGCATTGCCGGCTAGCGTGACCATGGCCGCAGGAGCCATCGCAACGAACATTGTCATCATGCCGTTGGGAACCAGTTTGCCCGCAAA
>DASRBR010000433.1:0-4995 GCA_035653495.1 Verrucomicrobiia bacterium | reverse complement strand
CGTTTCTTTTCGCCGCCGGAAAAGCCTTCATTCACCGGCCGTTTCAACAAATCCTCCGGCAATTCCAAGAGCTTCATCTTTTCCTTCACGAGCGAAAGAAATTCCATCGCGTCCAGTTCGGGCTGGCCCTTGTGCTTGCGGATTTCGTTGAGCGCAGCCTTCAGGAAATACGTGCTGTTCACTCCGGGAATCTCGACTGGATACTGAAACGCGAGAAAAACGCCTTCGCGCGCGCGTTCTTCGGGATCGAGTTCGAGCAAATCCTGCCCGTTGTAAATCACCTGGCCTTCGGTGACATCATAGCCCTCGCGTCCGGCGAGGATGGCCGCGAGCGTGCTCTTGCCGCTGCCGTTGGGACCCATGATGGCATGCACTTCACCCGCATTGATGGTGAGATCAATCCCTTTAAGGATTTGCTTGTTCTCCACGCCCGCGTGGAGATTTTTGATTTCAAGTAATGTATTGTTCATTCTAATTCTTTATCAGCCACGGATTGAACACGGACTTGGAAAAAGAAAGTATTACGCCTGCTTTCGCAATCAGTCTTTAATCCATGTTACATCCGTGGCCTAGATTATCTTTTAATTCAGCGACTAAAATACTCTGCGTTCAAATTCAACTTTCGTGCGTCCGAAGTTGATCAATAAACCGACTTTAATGCCCCGGTGGCTTTCAGTTCATTCAACAACTGCGGCTCGTCTTCCGAATTGTAACTTTTCAATCTTCAGTTCGACAAGGACCACATCGTTCACCAACAAATCTGCGAAGAAATTGCCGACCACAGCGCCTTTGTATTGCACGGTGATGGGCTGTTCGAGTTCGCATTTCAAACCCAGACGCACCAACTCCACCTGCATGGCCTTCTTGTAAACGCTTTCCAGAAAGCCATAGCCAAGCACCCGGTAAACCTCGAACGCAGCGCCAATGATTTTCTCCGTAATTTCACGGTGCTCCAAATCCCCTTTCATCCGTGTTTAATCCGTGTTCAATCTGTGGCTATGTAAAATCACCCCACACTTCCCTCAAGGCTCACGCCGAGCAGCTTTTGCGCTTCGACGGCGAATTCCATCGGCAGCTCGCGGAACACTTCCTTGCAGAAGCCGTTCACGATCATGTTGACGGCGTCCTGCGTCGCGATGCCCCGCTGGTTGCAATAGAAAATCTGGTCCTCGCCGATCTTTGACGTCGAAGCCTCGTGTTCCACGCGCGACGTGGTGTTTTTCACCTCGATGTAAGGGAACGTATGCGCGCCGCATTTGTCGCCAAGCAACAACGAATCGCACTGCGAAAAATTTCGCGCCCCGGTCGCGTTCTTCAAGATTTTCACCAGACCGCGATAACTGTTCTGGCCGTGCCCGGCGGAAATGCCCTTCGAAATAATGGTGCTGCTCGTGTTTTTGCCGACATGCACCATCTTCGTGCCGGTGTCGGCCTGTTGCCAGTTGTTCGTCAGCGCGACGGAATAAAATTCGCCCTGCGAATTGTCGCCCTGCAGAATGACGCTCGGATATTTCCATGTGATGGCCGAGCCGGTCTCTACCTGCGTCCACGAAATCTTGGAACTTTCGCCCACGCACTTGCCGCGTTTGGTGACGAAATTGTAGATGCCGCCCTTGCCGTTCTTGTCGCCCGGATACCAATTCTGCACCGTCGAATATTTGATCTCCGATTTTCTGCCCAGCGCAATGAGTTCCACGACCGCTGCGTGCAACTGATTTTCATCGCGCATCGGCGCGGTGCAACCCTCCAGGTAACTCACATACGCGCCTTCCTCGGCGATGATGAGCGTGCGCTCAAATTGGCCGGTGTTGGCGGCGTTGATGCGGAAATAGGTGGACAATTCCATCGGACAACGCACGCCTTTGGGGATGTAACAGAACGAACCGTCGCTGAACACGGCGGAATTGAGCGATGCAAAAAAATTGTCCGTGTAAGGCACCACCGTGCCGAGATATTTCTCGACCAACTCGGGATGCTTCTGCACCGCCTCGGTGAAAGAACAAAAAATGATGCCCAGCTTGGCCAAATCTTTTTGGAACGTCGTCGCCACCGAGACACTATCTACGACGGCGTCTACGGCCACGCCGGTGAGGCGTTTCTGTTCCTGCAACGAGATGCCGAGCTTGTCGAATGTCTTCAACAATTCCGGGTCCACTTGGTCGAGGCTGTCGAGCGTCTTCTTTGGCCTGGGCGCGGCGTAATAGCTGATTGCCTGGTAATCGATCGGCGGATAAGTCGCCTTTTCCCATTTCGGCTCCGTCATTGTTTGCCAATGGCGGAATGACTTTAGCCGCCAATCCAGCATGAACTTGGGCTCTTTTTTCTTTTCGGAAATCAGCCGGACGACATCCTCGTTCAATCCCGGCGCGATGGTGTCCGTCTCGACATTCGTCACGAAGCCGTACTGATATTCCTTGTTTACAAATTCCTCAATCGTCTCTGTCGCAGTGCTCATGATCCGTAAAAATCGTTAAATTGTTAAATCGTCGACCAAATCAAACCGCCGCTTCTTAAAATTGGGTCAAGGCTTTGCCTTGTTGGGTCGAGGCTTCGCCTCGTCAAGGCTTTGCCTTGGGCCCCGCGCAGGAAGGGCAGGTGCCGCGGATGGAAATGTCGAATTGCTTCACTTTGAAACCCTCCGGCAATTGCAAGCCGCCCTGCTCGCCACTCGGCGAAAAATCCACATCAAAAATCCCGCCGCAATCGTCGCAATAGAAATGGCAATGCTCCTTCATGTTGGGACAATAGCGGGTCGCCGAACGCTCCAGGTTGACGTGACGCACGAGGCCGCATTTGACCAGCGCATCCAAACAATTATAAACCGTCGCCATCGAAATGTCTGGCATCTGTTCCTTTGACCGGATAAAAACTTCCTCAACCGTCGGATGGTCCCGTTTCTGCAAAAGCACGTTATAGACGTGCTGACGTTGCGGGGTGAAACGGAACCCGCTGGTAGCCAGCCGCTTGTTCAAGCTGGCATCCATTTCATCCTGTTTCTTCGAACTCATTGCTGGGACATCTTAAATGCGAAAGAGGTAGTCTGTCAATATTTGGAATAATTCTAAATAAAAATGTGGATTCTTTTCGCTGTCTGGCGGATGCATGTCTTACAGTGTTGATTTTATCCCAAAAGAGGCTGAATAAATGTGAAGACGCTGAAAGTTTCCACACAACGCAAGGCTTTGTTCCGTGAGCATTTACAAAGGCGAGTCGCAGGCTACCACCTTTTTTGGGACAACATTAAAGGTCGAAAGGTGCGTTGTTTTTGTCCTAAAAAGGTGGTAGCCTGCGTAAGTATCAATGGAATAACAACATAAGAATCCGCCTTGCTACCTTTTTAAGCCACTTTGGACAAAATTAAACAGCGGCCAAAGGTGGTAGGTTTTTTGAAAAATCGCATTTTTCTGGAAATCGCACTTTCGTTTTATCCCTCCAAAAACCCTCCCGTTGCGGCCTTGCAGCGGGGCTGGCGCTGTGAGTCGGCTGCGGCCTCGCGGCAAACCCGTTTCGCGCCAAAATCGCCGCCGAGGGTTCAGAACGTGGACCGCTTGCGAACGAATGCACGCCAGGCATCAATCGGAACTCTCAAGCAACGTCTCGCCGTCTTATTTCCAAAGCCTGATATATCCAGCGCGCCCAATGCACCCTCTTCAATGAGGTCATAGATGTGGTCGACGGCGCAGTTGAGTTTTTGCGCGCACTCTTCCGGGCGAAGCGTGAAACGTCCTGGGAAATCCAGCGCAGCCGGGATCGCAACCTCTCCCGGCTTGACCGCAACTGGCTTCAATGGCGCTGGCGTCGGCAGAATCCCCATTAAGCAAATCCAACCCCGTGCAGTCAACCAAAAATCGACTTCGCCCAAAAAAACGACCAACAAAAAACCGGCGCTGTCTCTCGACAACGCCGGCCCGATTATTGATTGCGCCGTCAGTTTCCGCGCGTCGGCTGCAGGGAATTGAATACTAGCCACGCTGTAATAACCGCCGCCCGCAATCGGTCCAATACCTCGACAGAAATGCCGACCATGGCGTTCGCTTCCAGCAAGGCGCGGTCACCCTCGTTAGTGTGATTAAACACGAAGTTGTAATAACGATCCCCAAGCGCCATCATGAAACCACGCGCGCGGCTTACGCACGTTTCCAACTCCCAGAGCGCTTTCAATCTGGCGTCAATATCCTCCAATTGCGGGTTGCTGGTTGATTTTCCCCAGTTTCTCGCTTGTGAAACGGCCCTGTTTTTGCTATGTCCTTTTGCGGACTCGTGAACTCTTTTCATGTCAATGGATTCTGTTTGCGGGTCTTTGGGCGTGGTGGTGTTTGCGCGCTGCCACGCTTTTGTTGTTTGGCTTCCTCTGCTGTGACCCATTCCAGCATCAGAAGTGTGACCTCTCCGCCAGGATTCTTTTCGCCATTCAACCACAGGGTCACTTGCTGACGAGTGGCCCCAATGTATCGGGACAGTTCCGCCTTTTTACCTCTCGGCTTTGCCGCGCGGTTCACGCGCTGCAAGAATCTTTTGAGTGTTGACGCTCGGCGCTTAGTCACGCAACTGAGTAAATCAGAATGTTGCCTTTAATAGCAACAACTATTTTTCCGGCCCCTCATTTTCAAACACGCAATCGCAGCGCGGGCATTTTTCCACGACCATGTCAACCGTCGTGCCGCATCGCCCGCATTGATAATATGTCCGCAATATGCGCGCATCTGCAATCACGCCTCCGTAATCGAGCCCGTTCTGTTTCTTCAACAGCCGGATGATTTCAGCCAGGCCCGCGCAAATCGCATACGTCAGCAGGCCGGACAAAACCAAAGCGCCGCCAGAGACAAACTCCGCAACATTGAAAACCTCCGCCATCGCGCCCGCGCCGCCCAGGACAAGCCCGCCCGCCACGGCAATGAACGCGATCACCCCGCCGATGATTTGCAGCAGGCTTTCGCGCCCGCCCGCAGTGACCACGATCCGCTTGCGCTGGGTGAACATCACCGCGCGGTCATC
>DASRBR010000432.1:0-2986 GCA_035653495.1 Verrucomicrobiia bacterium | reverse complement strand
GATTGCGCGGGCAATTGCATGACCTCCGTTATTTTGTCATTGCGACCGGATTGCTGACCGGCGCAAAGGCGAGTAATTTCCCGCTGCTGCTGCCGCTGTTCCTTCTTTTTTGTCCGCGCTGGAAATTATTATTTTTGCAGCCGCTCAAGAATTTTTTTGTCATCGTGTTCGCCGCGCTGGCTTCATTCTTGCCAACGGCCATCTTGAATCTGCACTACGCGCACGATTGGACCGGCATGAATTTGGAGGGGCCGATGAAAACTCCCATCTCGCAGTTCGGCATCAATGTCACCAATTGGCTCATCCAAAATCTGGCGCCGCCGATTTTTCCATTTGCCGGCCAATGGGACAAAATAATTGGCAAAATTCCCGGTCTTTCGTTCGAGGCCATTCGCAGTTTCGCAATCCCCGAATTGGCAGTCGAGGAAAACTCGGGACTGGGCGTTGGGATCGTGCTGTTGTTGATCATTTCGGCGCTGGCCAGCCGCCATCTGCGACGAAAATCAGCAATTCAGCCGGCTCAACCGCGTGTGACCGCGTATTGGAAATGGGTCATCTGGTCGCCATTCATCGGGTTGATGGTGTTCGCATTCAAAGCACAGGTCGTGCATTCCGCGACGCGGCTCATCCTTCCCTATTACGCGCTGCTGATCGTTCCCTGCCTGCTGTTCGGTTTTGATGCGCGATTATTTCGGCGCGGCTGGTGGAAAAGTTTGGTGGCAATCGTTTTTGGCGTGGCCCTTCTGCTCACCATCCTTGCCCCGGCGCGTCCGCTTTGGCCGGCCAACAGCACCCTCGCGAAGCTCAAGCAATCGCACCCCTCTTCGAAGCTGATTGCGCGGGTGCAATCGGTCTATTCGATTTATCAAAACCGGGCGAATGGTTTTGCGCCGCTTGTCGCCGCGCTGCCCAAAGATGCGAACGTCTTCGGGCTGTTCACCTTCGACGACCCGGAAACATCGCTGTGGTGGCCGCTCGGTTCGCGCCGCATCGAGCATGTCACACCCGAAGATACTCGCGAACAACTGGCCTCGCGCGGCATCCGATACGTTATCGCTCCCGCCTATAATTCAGCGTTGACCGTTTCAGCGGACGATTTGATCAAAAAATACGATGCGAAAGTGGTCGCGAAAGTGCCGCTTCTTTTGCGCAGTATTCCCGGCAAAATGGATTGGTACATCCTTGATATCAACGCCAGGGCTGACACGGCCCAATCAGGACGCGCGGCAGGTGCATCTCAACTTTGTTCTGAAGTGTGGGACTGGAAAGTCCCACAATCCGCAGACAAGAATGTCTGCGCTACGTGGCGCAGGCTTTCCAGCCTGCGGGTTCAGGCGACTTTCCAGTCGCCTGCCCATGTTGGACAAATTCCGCTCTTTTCGAACAGTGTTGAGACGCGCTCCCGCATGCGTCCCACTTTGAGGTTGTCTCTGCGTGCGGCGGTTGATATCTAATATTATGGCTTTGACTATAGTAACAGGCGCGGCGGGCTTGATCGGTTCGGAAACGTGCAAACGTTTTCACCAGGAAGGCCTTGAGATTGTGGGGATTGATAATGACATGCGCGCCAGGTTCTTCGGACCGGACGCCTCGACGAGCCACACCCGCAAACGCCTCGAACAAACCCTCAAAAATTACCGCCATTTCGAAGCGGACATCCGCGACGCCGCGGCCATTGATGGCATTTTCAAAAAATTCGGCAAGGACATCAAAGCCGTCGTGCATACCGCCGCCCAGCCCTCGCATGATTGGGCCGCGCGCGAGCCGCACACGGATTTCGGCGTGAACGCGCTCGGCACGCTGAACCTTTTGGAATCGACGCGGCAAAATGCTCCCGAAGCCGCGTTTGTTTTCACCAGCACCAACAAGGTTTATGGCGACACGCCCAATCGTCTTCCCTTAAAGGAGGAGAAGGAACGTTGGGAGATCGACGCGTCACATCCGTACCGCAACGGCATTGACGAAACGATGTCCATTGACCAGACCAAACATTCGCTTTTTGGCGCGAGCAAGGTTGCCGCGGACGTGCTGGTGCAGGAATACGGGCGTTACTTCGGGATGCGGACGGTTTGTTTTCGCGGCGGTTGCCTGACAGGCCCCGGCCATGCCGGGACGGAATTGCATGGTTTTCTCGCCTACCTCATGAAATGCACCGTCACAGGCAAGCCATATCGTGTTTTTGGCTATCATGGCAAGCAAGTGCGCGACAACATTCACAGCCATGACTTGGTCGAGGCCTTCTGGCAATTCTTGCGCGCGCCCCGTTCCGGCGAAGTTTATAACATGGGCGGCAGCCGCCATTCCAACTGCTCGATGCTGGAGGCGATTGAACTGTGCCAGAAAATCAGCGGACGCAAGCTGGACTGGACTTACGTCGAGGACAACCGCATCGGCGACCACATCTGGTGGATCAGCGACGTGCGGAAATTTCAGTCGCATTATCCCGATTGGAAATACCGTTACGATTTGACCGGCATCTTGAAGGAAATCCATGCGGCCTGCGTGGCGGGTTAACTCATAGGTGTCGGCATTTGCTTGTAATCCCGCATAAAACAGATAGTTTGGTTTCGATGAAATACGCCAACCGAATCACTTTTAATCCCAACCAATGCGGAGGGCGGCCATGCATTCGGGGTATGCGCATTCGAGTGAAAGATGTGCTGGATATGCTGGCTGCAAAGGTTCCTGAGAGCGAAATCCTCCAGGATTTTCCCTATTTGGAGCCTGAAGACATCCGGGCGTGTCTCGAATATGCCGCGCAGGAAATGGATCGCCCGGTGTTAATCGTTTCGCCTCAATGAGGATTGCGTGATCTTCATAATAGAGGCGCAACTGCCGCCTGCGCTCGCTCGCTTGTTCATTCAAGCAGGGCACAAGGCATATCATGTCCAGGAATTGGAATTGCGCGATGCTGAAGATAATTCGATATGGCAGCGCGCTTTGACGCTGGATGCTGCGACCGTGACGAAAGACGAGGACTTTGCCA
>DASRBR010000431.1:0-5184 GCA_035653495.1 Verrucomicrobiia bacterium | reverse complement strand
CTTGCGCCGACCATTTTTCCGCAAAATTTTTGCCCGGCCCTAAATCCACTCCCGCTTCCTGCAACCAGCGAACCGACCCCAGGCGCAAAACCGCTTTTTCCGATTTGAAATCGGCTGACTCGCCTGTCTTCAAATCCGCACTCCGCAATCCACAATCTGCAATCCCCTGCACTCCCGCCCCGCGCACTTCCTCAAAATCTTCAAACGCGAACTCGTCCTGATGCAACTTCGCCACAGCCTGGCTGAGCGGATGATTCGACCGGCGCGCCAAAGCCGACGCCCATTTCATCGCATCGTCTGCGGATGAATAAATTTCCTGCGCCGCCACTTCCGGTTTGCCTTGCGTCAACGTGCCAGTCTTGTCGAAAACAATGGCCGTGATTTTTCCGGCGCGCTCCAACGCCACGCCATCGCGCACGAGAATGCCGCGCCGCGCCGCCGCATTTGCTCCGGCCATGATTGCGACTGGCGTCGCAAGACCCATCGCGCAAGGACAGGCGATGATCAACACCGCCGCCGCCTGGATGACTGCCGCGGTCAACGCGCCCGTTGGCAAAATCACCGGCCACAAAAAATTCGCGAGCCACGCGCTGGTTTGCCGGGCGTGTTCGCCGCCAAATCCCCACCACAATCCTGTTCCCAAAGCAATCAACACCACCACCGGCACAAAAACGCTGCTGACGCGGTCGCCCAAGCGTTGAATTTCCGCGCGGCTGTTTTGCGCGCGGGCAACTGCGGCGATGATGTGCGCCAATGCGGTTTGCTCGCCGGTCGCGGTGACGCGCAGAAAAATGCGCCCGTTCTGGTTGACTGTTCCCGCGTACAATTTGTCGCCTGGCTTTTTTTCCACGGGCAGGGATTCGCCGGTCAGCATCGCTTCGTCCACCGCGCCCGCGCCGTCGGTCACTTCGCCGTCCACCGGCACGTGGTCGCCCGGTTTCAAGATGACGGTGTCGTTCAAGCGCAGTTCGCGCACCGGCACTTCGGATTCCGACCCGTCGGTGTTGCGTCGCCGGGCCATTTCCGGCGCCAGATGCAACAACGCGTGCAGCGCGCTTTCGGCCCGTTCGCTCGTGCGCGCCTCGGCCCAATGTCCCAGGCTGATGATGGTGATGATCGCGGCAGCTTCCATGAAGTAGAGATGGCCGGGCATCCCCGCGAACAATGCCCAAACGCTGTATCCAAATGCCGTGGTCGAACCGAGCGCCACCAGCGTGTCCATGTTTGACAGGCCCGCTTTCAATTGCCGCCACGCGCCATTATAGAATCTCGCGCCGCAAAAAATTTGGACCGGCAACGCCAGCGCAAACGCCACCCATTGGAACCATCGCGCCATCCCAAGATGAAATGCCCATTCGCCGATCAACAACGGAACGGTGCAGATCAAGCCCACCACGACATTGAAGCGCCACCCCATCAGGGGCGACCATTTAGTTTTTGCGGAAGCCTTTTCTTCAATTGGTTTCGCCTCGTAGCCCGCTTCAGCAACGGCCCGCAACACACCCTCCACATTGGCGCCATCGCGCCAGCGGACGACAGCCCGCCCCGCGTCCAATTGCACCGAGGCGCTCGCCACTTCGGGCACGCTCTGGATGGCCTCGGTCACATGCCGCGCGCAATTGTTGCAGGTCATTCCGGTGACCCGCAATTCCGTCGTGCCCGGCAAGGCCAAATCGCTTGTGCAGCCGCAACTCATCACCCGCAGCTTAAACGCAATTTGGAGTGGCGTCGAACCAACAAACACAATACAAACAGAGCGATTTAAATAGATACCAGCGATTTAATCAAAGTGGTAGGGACATCGCGCCGCGATGTCCGCGGACGGCGCAGCGCGCCGTCCCTACCTGTATGAGCCGAACTTTTCATCACCGCTCAAAGGTGACTTTCACCAGGTTAAACCGATCATGCGCGTGGAGACCTTGTTTCGCGCTGCCGCCGTAAACGCTAAAAATGCAGCACATCGTCAGGCCGTCTTCGCTCATCCATTTGCCGGGGAAGTCGCAGCCGAGCCCTTCGCCCGCCGCGCCCATCCTTCCCCAGTCTTCATAATACGCAACGGTCGTCCACGGCCCCCACGGCTCCGGCGCGTCGAAGATTCCCAATTGACCCGGCCCTTCGTGAAAAGCCGCGGCGATATAGCGTTTGAGCGCCGGATCATACACGGCGGAACACGGCGTGATGCCACCCTTGTCGGCAAGCACGGGTGCGGCTGCAGAAAAATTTGTGGTCCATTTCGCGCGATTGTCCGCATCGCAACCGGCAAAAAATTCGTAGGCCGCGCGTTCCAAAATTTTTTCCTTTGGCACGCGCGCGAGGTAAAGCGCGTCCGTCGTTTCGCCTTGAACGGGTTGTGTGAAACCGTAGAGATAGATAAATCCGGCGAGATGCGCCGGCACGCCGGAATAATCGCGTCCAAAATTCAGGAACCGCCCGGGCTGAAACTCGCCCGCGCCCTTGCCGAACATCCAATCCGCCTTCGACCACGTCGCGCCGTGGTTTGTGGACCACGCCATCACGTGATGCACGTCCGGCCATTTGCCGTCTTGCAGATTGATGTCCGCATACAAAGTCCCGTTCACGCAAACGATGCCCGAAGCCTTGCCTTTTTTGGAAAACGCCGCCGGATGTTCAGCATTCAATCCTCCATTGACGTTGATGCCGCGAAAATTTTCCGGGCCGCCTTCGATGCGCGCAAAACCAAGGCTGACACGTCCCAATGAATCCGAGCCTCCGAAGCCGCCGCCATCGCCCCAAGCCGTGTAAAGCGCATTATCATCGGCCCAAGTCACCGGCCACAAATCGCTGCCCAACGCGGCTGTCTTGTAAGTTTCCCAATGCCACGTTACGCCGCGCAAAACGGGGCTGGGAGGGTAAGGCGCCTTGGAGGTTTGACTATCTTGAGCAGTCACGATTGTGGCGGTCATTAGGATGAAACCAAAAAGAAGCACGCGCAGAAAAATCTTGGAAATCGTAAACCGCATGTAGCCAATCCAGAATTATTTTTCAGCCGCCGTCGCGCTGGCGATGGGTTTGTCGGGCAACGGCAATTTTCGCATCCGTTCGATGGCCGCAGTAAGGAGATCATCACGATTGCCTTCGAACGCGCCGGGTTCAGCCTTAAACGGAATCTGCGGCTTGAAACCGTGCTCATCCAGCGGCGTGCCGTCGGGCAGATAATCGATCCATTGCGGCAAACGCACCGTCACCTCCAGCGGCAGTCGGATGATTTTCGGATTGCCACTTGAGCCGCAGGTGTGGTCGCCCATCGTCTGCGCGTCCGGGTCGCCGCCCATCATGCCGACGAACGATTCGTTGCTGCTCATGCATTTTTGCCCGATGAGCACCAGCACCGGACGGTCATAACGCCACGGCCCGCGCGGGGCGACGCGCCGCTCGAATTTTTCGGTCAAGTTCGTGTGTTCCGGTCCGTTGCGATATTGGTCAAATGCATACACGAACGGCTGTTTCACAAAACGCCCGGCAACTTCCCCGGCCAACGGTTCGCCGCCGCCGCCGTTCAACCGCACATCCAAAATCAATCCGCGCGTGTCGCGCATGTGCTCCAGCGCCGCGTCGCAAGCGGCCGGTATGCTGTCATCGTCCCAACCGTAAATGGCGATGTAGCCGATTTTGTCGGCCGTCACCGTCCATTGCACGCGCCCGGCATCGGTCATATTGCCGAGCATGTCGGCATCGGCGGCGGGATTGGCGTTGGCGCTGCGCGGACGATTGAACACCGGCACGTCGGCATTCGCGACCGTCAAACCGACATGCAGGTCGCGCAATGGTTTCAACATCTCCGCGCAGATACCGGCGAACTCGTAAGTGGATTTGCTCGCCAGCGCGCGCGGACGATATTGTTCGCGCAATTTGTTCCAATCCACTTCCGGGCGCAGGATGAACATGGCCCAATCCCGGTCGAACGCCTCCCAAAGCTGGTCGAACGCCTTTGCCGCCAATTCCGGCGTGATAACCGGCGGCAGCTTCACCGGCTCATGCAGGAATGCGTCCACGTATTCGGCGGTTCCCGCGGCAGTGTCCACCATGAAAAACCGGCGCAGACCGCTTTTCACGTCCACGTCCAGCGTCAAATCTTTCGGCCCGGGAATCATCGCGCGTCCACCGGCTTGCCAGCTTGAGTTCATCTTGAAATTGGCGATGGCCCGCATCTCTGCCGCAAGCGTGTTCGCGCCTTCGCCCGTCACCGTTTCCGGCGGGAACAAATGCGCGATTTCGCCGGGATGAAACCGCAGCCAGATGTGCGCAATGTTTTCCGATTTGTCCGTGGCTGAACTCGTCAACGTTCCTTGCTCGCGCGGAATCACGACGGCCCAAACCGCGCCGTCAGCGCAATGGCCAATGCCCAGATCCGCCGAGCCAGTTTCAATCTTCAGTTTGTCGCCAAGCGCGAAATTGAATTTTGTGAGGACGAACACGTCGGCGTCGGAAAATTCCCATTCACGCGCGTGCTCGGCCGTGGTGTCGCCGGCGGTGAGCGTGGTGGGATATTTTTTGAGCAGGTCCACGTTTTCGGCGCGCAACGGCATGGCCAGCATCAACAACATGAGCTGCACGGGCCCTAACAGTAAGGCCGGTAACGCGCGG
Source organism: Verrucomicrobiia bacterium (assembly GCA_035653495.1). Classification (GTDB taxonomy): domain Bacteria; phylum Verrucomicrobiota; class Verrucomicrobiia; order Limisphaerales; family Pedosphaeraceae; genus DATAUW01. The sequence continues at coordinate 579 of DASRBR010000431.1, read as the reverse complement.
ATTTTTATCCAAATATCCTGTACAAGCCCGTACAAGCCCGGTTTTTCCGACACGTGTGTCGCTTGAGGTCGCCTCGTTATGGGGGAGACATTGCGAAGTGGTTCGCGTGATTTCCACGCACGCGCAAAATACGGTGCACTCGCCGCAGAAGTGAAAACGCCCGGTGAATCGTAGCTTTCAGATAAAAGCGGTGATTTCCGGCGGGTGAATGGCCGTTGTTCGTGAACGCCGGGCGGCGTCCTCTGTTGCGCCCCTGGTCGCAAGCGGTCGGTAGTATGTCACACACCAAAAATTTGTCGAGTTTTTTGTGGTACGGCCAATGTGTTTAAAATAGCCAAATACCTAAACACCCAAGTACCCAAATACCCAAAGAATGACCAAATCCGAAAGGTTGCACTCTTAAACGACGGAATGAAAAGAATTCTTTGGGTACTTGGGTATTTCGGCATTGGGTATTTTGCCATTGGGTACTTCGTCATTGGGTACTTGGGTGTTTAAAACAGGTTTCTCACGCCTCGCTCCGCTTGACACGCACCAGCGCATAAAGAAAAATGACCCTTCCTATGGCCGAACCGAAAA
>DASRBR010000430.1:0-2960 GCA_035653495.1 Verrucomicrobiia bacterium | reverse complement strand
CCCCGGCGACGTGCTGGTGCTGGCAGGCGTTGGCCCGATGGGCACCGGCATGGAAGAGACGTATCAATTGACCGGCGCGCTGAAATATCTGCCGTTCGGAAGAGAGGTCGCGTTGCTGACCGACGCGCGGTTTTCAGGCGTTTCCACCGGCGCGTGCATCGGGCACATCGGCCCGGAAGCATTGGCTGGCGGGCCGATTGGCAAGCTTTTGGACGGCGACATCGTCCGCGTCCTGATCAATCGCAAGGAGAATATCGGCAGCATTGATTTTGTGGGCGAGGACGGGCGCAAGTTTTCTCCGGAGGAAGGGGCGGCAATCCTTTCACGACGCGCCTCGCGCAAAGACCTTGCAGCCAATCCCGCGCTGCCCGATGACACGCGGCTGTGGGCGGCGTTGCAAAGCGTTGGCGGCGGCACATGGGCTGGTTGTGTTTATGATTCGGAACGTATTATTGCGGCGCTCCGTCCGCACTGAAAGGAATCCAAAATCGCAAATCGCAAATCGAAAAGTAAATAAAAAACCCGCCCCTCCTTGGGAAGCGGGTAAACGCCATTTTTCAAAAATCTATGTAACAGCATTCGATGTGGTTCAACATGGGGTGAAACCCGCAACAAAATGAAGGCAATGGAGTTTTGGAGGATTGGAGTAATGGAAATGGCGAAAAAACCAATTCCTCCAATACTCCACCACTCTAGTTTCAGTCCGCCGCAATCAATTCGTCGCGGCTTTGTTGAGCGCGTTCAGGACGATGCTTGGCGTGAGCAGATCGGGAAGAACTTCCGGCGGTTTGTTGGAGTCTTTGGGATAAACCAACACCAGCGGCACACCGGCGCGTTGATAACGATTCAGTTCCGCAATGACGGTTGCATCCTTCACATAACTATTTTCTATCAACGCGATGGCATTGATCTGCTTGAGCTTGGCGCGGACGCTTGGGATTTCCAAAGAAGTTTTTTTATTCACCTGGCAATTGGGGCACCACTTCGCTGTGAAATCCACCAGGATCGGACGGCCCGAAGCACGCGCTTCCTTGAGCGAATCCGGACTCCATGGTTTCCAATCGATGCCTCCCGCTTCAGAAGTTTTTGGATGACGCCAGTCGAGTTCCTTTTCCAGCAGGTAACAATAGGAGAACATAAAAATTGCCAGCGTTATGATCATCGAAAGCCCGCGCCGACTACGCCCGCGCTGGACGAATTCACCCCAAACCCACACACCAAGCGCGATTGTGGCCAGAAACAAACCAAGCAGCAAATCGCCGAACTCTCCGAAAAAAGGAGTCGTCAACGTGAACAGATAAATCGCGGTAGCCAGCATTGGAAAACCCATGGCGACTTTGAACTTCTGCATCCATGCGCCCGGCTTCGGGAGAAACTTCAGCAACGCCGGTTCCCACGAGAGAATGACGTACGGAGCTGCCAAGCCGAGACCGATGACCAGAAAAATCAACACGATCATCGCCGGTGGTTGGAGAAAAGCAAAACCGAGAGCGCTCCCCAGAAATGGCGCCGTGCAAGGCGTGGCCAAAATGGTCGCGAGCAAGCCATTCAAGAATGCGCCTGTGGAACCTTCGCGCGTCGCCAATTTGCCGGCCGTACCCATTACGCTTCCACCGAGATTGAATTCGAAGACGCCGAAAAGATTGAGCGCGATCACCGTTACCAAAACCGTCATCACGACAAGGAATTGCGGATTCTGAAATTGCATTCCCCAGCTTGCTGCATGGCCCACTTGCCTCACCAATATGACCAGTCCCGCCAGTGCAAGGAACGAAACCAACACGCCGGCTGCATACAACAATCCAAGTTTGCGCACGCGCGCTCGGTTTTCCTTGGATTGATTTACAAAGCCCAAAATTTTGAGCGCGATCACAGGCAGCACACAGGGCATTACGTTGAGAATTATTCCACCGATAAACGCATAGAGAATCATCAGCCAGAGCGGTTGAGGCGGCAGGGCGTAGGCAAGCGTTGCCGGTGGCGTTTGCGCGAGTGCAGTGTTCCCAATCGGCAAACTCACTTCATAAGCGGTTGTCCCTCCATCGGATTTCTGCAGAAGCAGTCCGGAAATGTTTGTCGGCCAGCCGCCCTCAAGTTTCTTGAGAGTTTTTTTGAGCCGAACAATTCCAGCTTGAGGCATCACAAATTGCGCGTCCGATTGCACATCAGATTTATCGCTCGAATTGGGATAAAAATCGGCATCCATGACTATGCCAATCGCGGGAACCGGCCATTCGAAAATGATTCCGCGTGTGTTTGCATTAGGCGGACCTTCCCAAAACGCGCGCGCGCCCAAATCGTGTTTGGTTATGGGAAGCTTTTTTTGCCATTCGGCTATCAGCGTAGCGTCAGGCGAGGGTCTGTCTTCATTGCCGATGTTCAAAGTGGCATGGACGTTCTGGTTGCCGGAGATGCATTGGGTTTTGCATTCGAGCCAGCTCACGTCAGCTTTCAAATCAAGTGGACCTGGCTTGGAGTCCTTGGCGATTTTCAACGGCACGAGCAGGACGACTTCTTTTTCGTAGATATACGTGGTCAAATCGTCAGCAGGAAGTTTTGCCGGGACAGGCCATTGAATTTCACCGGCGGTGATCCCCGGCGGAAGTTGCCAGTTGATGCTCGTTGCAATCCCCGAACCGCCGGGATTGCGCCAATAGGTGTGCCAGCCCGGTTTCATGGTCAGGCGAATGCCGGCCATCACGGTGTCGCCTGGGCGCGCCGTTTGCGAGCCGAGGATGAGTGCAGCCTGTGTCGTTGCGGCATGGGCCGTTCCCGCCGCCAAAACCGCCAGCAACATCAACCACAATAACCGAAGAGATTTCACGCTCATATCCTGTACCAAAATTGCGAATCGCTCCACCTTATAATACAATCAACATGATGACGTTGGCGCTCAAGCCTGGCTCATATAAATGGCTGCATAGTGGAGAGGAGATTTTTCCCGCCCTTGCCGCTGGCAT
>DASRBR010000429.1:0-6630 GCA_035653495.1 Verrucomicrobiia bacterium | reverse complement strand
GTCAGTTTTCAGCCAATTCGACCAATGTTTATGAGGGTTTGCTGCGTTTCAAGAAAGTGTGTCTTTGGCGTGTGTGAAAAAAACTATTTTCCCTACAGCAGGCGGAGCCTGCACCCATATAAGAGAGATCGTTGACACGATGTCTTTTCTGCTCTCATTAACACGGGCTTTAGTCCGGTGACGGCGGCAGAGAAAAACGGTGCCAGCCGTTTCAACGGCTTCCAGAGCAGCGCTGAAATAAACCGATAAGTCGATTGAATGGGTTGGGTTGGCCTGCTCACCGGACTGAAGCCCGGTGTTAAATGAGAGCGCCAGAATGAAAGCGTCACGGGTTCTCCAAATAGGAAGATTCCGAATCAATGCGGCGGTGGAACGATGCTGACGCCGCTGCCCACCGGGATGAATACGCCCGTCTGGGTCGGAACATTGGGCGAAACAGCAAGGATGCCGCCGTCGATGGCCGCCGAGCTGGCAAAGGTGTTCACGATCAAATTCACATAGCGCACCAGGTAACGATACGGTTCGTATGGGACAAATACGATGTCGCTCGGCTGCAGCAGCACGTCCGGCACTCTGCCGCCGAGGACGTCCTTGTAATTGACAATGGCCACTCTCGGTTCGGTCAGCGAGCCGCGAACGATTGCCACGTGCGAAAGATAAGCCTCTCGGGCCGTTCCGTTGGCAGCCGCGATGGCGCCCATCATGGTCATCCCGTTCTGGTACGCAATGGCGTTGGGGTTAAGCACTGCGCCGAAAACGTAAACTTCGCGCGCCGTCGCCGACTGCAAATAAATGAAATCGCCGGGCTCCACATAAATATTTTGCGAAAGGTCGCCATTGAGGATCAAGGCCTGGAAATCCACAGGAAGCGTGTGTCCCTGGCGCACGATGAAACTGCGGCGCAAATCGGCGAGTTCATCATTCGCGCTCGCGCCGCCATTGTCTTTCACGCCGGTAAAACTCGCCATGCCGCCGGCCATCGCAATGGCTTCCAGCAGCGTGGTTGCATTGGTCATCGAATAGACACCCGGCGTCCCCACGCGGCCCAAAATCCAGAACCGTCTGCTTTCCACCGCGCGCAACGACACGCCCACTCGGGGCGGTTCGCGGATGAATTGGGAAAGCCCCTTTTGCACCGCGTCGCTCACCTGCGCGAGGGTCATCCCCCAAACCTCCAATCCCGGCAGCAGATTGTAATAAATTTTTCCGTCCGGTCCCACGGTGATGTCGGCGCGTGAATTGGTTTCGTCCATCTGATCGATTTCAATCTGGTCGCCGGGACCCAATGTGTACGCAGATGCAGGCGGCTGGAAAAGGGACGGATCGAGGCGGTTTGTCAGCGTGACGGTTTGAAATTCAGGATTGATGGCGTGGCGCGAGAGATAAGGATTAAACTGCGGCCCGGGCTTCTGGCAGCCGGTGATGAACATCGCAGCCAGCGCGAACGCAAAACAAATCGCAGCCGGCGGGCGCATTTTCCAAACGGATGTTTGCACGGATAACTTCATTGGAAATTAACTTTGCTGGTGCTCATGACCTTGCCCGCAACTTCGGTCGTCATGGATTGGAGGAACGCGCTCAGGGCCAGGTCGGCCAGTTGTTCCACGCGCAGGAACGGCCTTCCGCTCACGTAAACGATGTCATTAGGCTGAAGTGGAAAATTTTTCGCGCGTCCGTAAACGATGTCTTCCGTATCCACGATAAACCCCTTGGGATGGCTGAAGGAACCGCGCAGGACGAGCACATGCGTTTTGTAAGCGACGTCGGTAAATCCGCCGCGCTGCGCAAGCGCGCTGACGATGGTGATGTTGTGCGTGTAAGGAACGACACCGGGCGTGCGCACTTCACCCAGGACATAGATTTGCTTGATCGTTGCCGGCGGGAAATAAAAGTAATCGTCCGGTTCGACGTTGATGTTCTGGGAAAGATCGCCGCGAACAAAAAGGTCCTCGAAATTGAGCGGGATTCGCTGTCCATGCCGCATCAGAAAGCAACGTTCAAAATCCGCCAGTTCCAGGGTGTTGCGGCCGGAGAGTCCTGTTTCAAAACCTTTCGCCCGGGCGACCGCTTCAACGACCGTTATAGGCCGGTCGAGCACATAGACGCCGCGTTGCACCACGCGGCCCATCATGAAGTAACGTTTGCTGCGGTAGGCGACCGGCGAGATGACCACCGCCGGCTCGCGGCGATATTTGCCAAGTTCATTGTTGAGGTTGGTGCGCAATTCATCGACGGTCAGCCCTTGCGCCATGATGTTTTGCGCTTCCAAAAAGCTAATGCGTCCATCCGGCCCGATCAGCACGTCCGGGTGTGTCGTGTCCGGGTCGCCGAAAAGTGAAATGTTCAAGACATCGCCCGGCCCGAGCGTGAGGTGCTTCAACCAGTCGCCGGCCTGGTTGAAAGATGTGACCGAAAAGGAGGCAGTGGTCGAGGCAATGGAGTTGCTCGAAATGATGGAGTTGCTCGAGGCAATGGAATTGTTCGAAGTGATGGAATTTGTGGACGAATGGTTCGTGTCAATCTCATACGCTGGCGCGGGAGCAAGCGGCTTGTCCTGCGCATTCGCGGAAAATGCAACCAGCGTGAAGAGCAACAGGGCGAAAGAACCGAGCCAGCGCGGAAAACGGTTTTTCAATGGCAACGCAGGTTCGCGATTCAACACCGCGCCGACGAGATTGCAACGGGCGTGACGAAGCGTTTCCAATTGCTCGCGGGTTTCGCCGGCTTCAGCCTGACCGCTCTCGGTGAGCCAGACGATGTTGGGAACATTTTCCCCAAGCAGCACGGACTCGGGCACGGAACCCGGTGGAAGCTCGACGAGGATGACGACATTCTCGATCGAACGCCAATGTTTCAACGCCTCCTGCCATTGCTTGCGGCGCTCCAGATTCCAGACCCAGCCGGGCAGGGGAATGTGCACCGATGGGCGCGCATTCGGGCCGGTCAATTGTTGCGCGACTTCCGACGGACACGCCAAGGCGTTGGTCGTGAGCGCAAGCGCAGTGGATTCGGTCTCGGGCTCGTCCACGTGGCCGTTGGGCATTTCACGAGGCACGCTGCCTTCGCCATTGGCCGGGCGCGTGGCGATGGTCAACACGCGAAAACCACTCAGGCTGGCTGCATCCGCCAGCAAATTGATCCATGTCGAGCGCCCTTCGCCGGCTTTCGATGAAGTGATGCCGCAGACCAATCCATGGTTGGGCGAGGGACTCAAGCGGCCTTGCAACATTGTCCAGGTGCGAAACGCCCATTGCTCGCGCGCCGTCGGGCTTTTGTCATCGAGATTGTCGAGCGTGGCGATGACCGGCAATTTGGTGACGCGTTCGACGTCGGAAGCCGTTTTCAAGCGGCTGTCCATGAACTCGACCAGGAAGACTTGGCCCAGCGTGAACGCGATTCCAAGTCCACCGAAAAAAACCATCAGCAATCCCACCTTCAACCAGCGATGGTCGGGCGTGATCTCTTTGATGGTTGCAGGCGCGAAGAAGCGGACATTTCCTGGCGGATCTTTGATGAGTGCATCGGCTTCCTGCTGCCGGTCCGCAAGCAATTGGCGGCTATTGGCCAGCGCCTGCATTTTGGTGTGAATGATATCGTAATCGGGATTGATCAACTGGTTGCCCGGCAGCGTTCCCAGTCCTCCCGGTGAATTGGTTGAATGCGCAAGCTGGTTTTGCAGCTCGATGATTTCGGCCTTTCTCCGCACGACAGCCGGATATTGGTCCGTGTATTTGGCCTCCAATTTTGCCAGCTCATCCTCCGCCGCGAGCAATTGTTGCGTGAGGCGCGACGTCGTCGAGAATGAAACGGCGGGCATTTGCAATTGATGGCTCAAGTTGGTCGCAGCACCGGTCAATTGGTTCAACTTGCCCATCAGCAACTCCGATTGCGGCAACGCGCGAAATTGTTTCTCCAGCGCGCCGAGGTCCGTGTTCATTTTCGTGACTCGATCCAGGAGCAACGACTTGTCGAGCGCCATGACGGCGTCTCTTTGCAGGTCGCGGGTAAATTGTACTGCGTTGCTCGCGTAGAGATTGGCCGTGTCCACCGCCCATTGTTTGCTGTAAGCCTTCACCAGCACCTTGACCATGTCCGAGTCGGCGTCGGCCTTGATCAACACGCTTTTGCCCAGCAGCTCTGGCGAGATGGGAGGATTAAGCTGTTGCGCGACCCGCTTCAACAGTTCCGGCGATTTCATGATGCTGGCAAAAGTGTCGGAGGAAATCGGTTGCGGCTTGAAGAAATCGCCCTGGGCCATCGGTTCGAAACGGAGCATTTGCGCGGTCGCGGTGTAAGTTTTTTTCCACGCGAGCATCCCGACGACCCAGCCGAGCGCCGCCAGGATCAGTCCGGTGTAAACGACCCGTTTCCATCGCGAGAGCAAAATTTCCATCACGAACCAGGCGTCAATTGGCGGTTTGGACGCGGGATGGCGTCCGTTGCGCGGGTCGTATTTGGCCACGTGGTTCATCTGGCCATTCGCCGAATGCGAAGAGCCATTGCGGCCACCGCGACTGTGTCCGTTGGTGTTGCGGACGTTGTCGCCTGCCGAAGGCCCACTACCAAAATCATTTGCGTCGTTCACCGAGCCGGGCATGTTGGCATCTTTCATGTCAAGATTCGTCGTCAGCGCGGCGTTTGAGCACTTCGCGCCATCCAAAGGCATGTCCCCGCCGATGGAACAAGAGATTAAATTCGGAACCTCCTCTCCGATAAGTGGGTAAAGACCGCAATCGCCCTATGGTGAAACCCCACCCGTTTTTCAGGCTGCTTTATAGCAACGGGCTTGCTGGACACCGGCTTTTCAGGGAATTAAACCAATGGCGAGTTTTTATTATTTTTGCATTGGACAGCTTTTGTCCGACCTCCTGTCGCACAATGGCCATATGAAAAACCGACTTACATTACGGAAAGGCCCGCGCGGCGAGCAACTCATCACCACCTTTGGCCGGGCGCGGTTGGTCCGCGTCGCGGATGGCGCGATGGAATTGCGCGGCGCGCAAGCCAGCGAGCAAACCATGGCGAAGGAATGGATTTCGCTCTTCCTGCACGAAGCGGTGCTGCGGCCGGTGAAGTGAGGGTGCAGTTACTTTATCGAGAGCAGTTCGACTTCGAAGATGAGCGTGGCGTTCGGCGGTATCGCGCCGGGATAACCTTGCGCGCCGTAAGCCTTCTCCGGCGGAATCGTCAGACGCGCCTTGTCGCCGACCTTCATCGTCGCCACGCCTTCATCCCAGCCGCGGATGACCTGTCCCATGCCCAAAACAAATTCGAACGGATCATCGCGATCCACCGAACTGTCGAACTTCGTCCCGTCCGTCAACCAGCCGGTATAATGCACGACGACCGTGTCGCCGCTTTTTGGAGCCGAGCCGTTGCCTGATGTGATTTTTTCGATTTTCATATTATTTAGCGTTGGAAAGTTGCGTGGCGACCCATTGATCAATCCCTGGCAGCACTCGTTTTTTCAACCGCGCCTTGAAACGGATTTCAGACGCGGTTTCGCGCGCCTTGTCCAGCGCATCGCTGCCAAGGTTCTTTTCCACGAACGTTTCCAATTCATTGGCCCGCGCGTCATCCGAAAAAGCGGCGAAAATTGAAGGCACATAACTATCGCGCGAGAACGGGTCCACTTTCGCCAGCAACTCGCGCAAATGCCGCCGCGCAAAATCCCACGCAAGCCCGGTGTGTTGCGCATTGGAAGCCACGGCCGTGACCAATCCCGTCGCTTCTTCCGGCGAAGTTTCGTCGGTCAATGAAAGCGCCAGTGTTTTGCGCGCAAGGTTTGGATCCAGCGCGCGGCAGAGCGCATCATAATAAAGCTGCCGGTCTTCGCTGCTCGACGTGCGCCGCGCCAGTTCATGGATTTGATCGTAAATCCGTTGGTCAGCGTAACGCCCCGCAATCTTCATCACCGCCGGTCGCAAATCAGGCGGCAAAGATTCCGGTCTCGCCAGAAAATTTTCAAACCGCGCCTTTGCTTCCTTGATGACCGCCTCATCTCCAAAATGCCCCAGTGCGGAAATGATTTTCCCGCGCAGCAATGTGTCGTTCGGCGATTCGCCCGGTTTCTGCTGCCAACCGAGCCTTTGGAATTGCGGTTGCAACAACCGCCGCGCGCACGCTCCGAAAGCGTTGTGTTCCGGGCGGTTCAGCTCGAAATCGTCCAGATAATCAAGCGTGCCTATGATTTCATCCCAGATCGCGTTTGCCGATTCGTCCTGCAACGAATCCGCGAGCGCAAAATAATTTTCAATGCCCGTGCGGTCGGCCTCGACCATCGCCCAGCAATCATCCAGCAAATTGAACCTGTCCGCCAACGGCAATTCATGGATGGATTGCCGTAATTTTTCGAAAACCGCCGGCGCATACCAAACGCGATAATAACCGGTGTCGCCCGCGTTCGCCTTGACGATGCCGCACCCGGCCAGCGCCACTGAATTGGATTTTTGAACAAGCAACGTTTGCAGAACTGCGTTGCTTTCGTTCCGGAGCAACAGGCTCACCGGAATCTGCCATTGCTCAGGCTTCGCGCGCGGACGTTGGTCCACCAATCGCTCCTGCTCCAATGACACGAGTTCTTTGCCGTTCACGCAATCAGCGTTCACCTTTACCAGCGGCACGCCGGGC
>DASRBR010000428.1:0-2186 GCA_035653495.1 Verrucomicrobiia bacterium | reverse complement strand
ACCCGACCAAGTATTGGAGGCTCCTGACCGCACCTGCTTGCAATGCAACATCCGCCCATCTTCGCGATTGACGGCAAATAGCTCCAGCAGCCCATCTCCATTCTGGCCGACCGCGATTCCAGCCTTAACATTCGCGTGCAGGCTGAACCATGGAGTCCAGCCGATGTGTTGGCCATCAAAAGTTTGGTCGATATGCAGCACCTCACCGCTATCCCGGCTTACCGCAAAGACGTCCAGATCATGATTCTCATTTCTGCCAACCACCAATCCCGGCAGAACCGATCCGTCCAGGCTTCTCCAGACACTCCAGTTGTTGATTCCGTTGGAAGAGCTTTGCCAGCAATGCACCAAAGCCCCATCTCGGGCACTTACACCGAAGACTTCCAACCGTCCATCCCTGTTTCGCCCAACTGCCAGGCCAGGCTCCAATGCAACCGGCCCACCCAGGTTCGCCCAACTCGACCAACCATCGGGAAGATCCGTTTGCCAGAGATGGCTTACACTATTGCTCTCATAATTGACCGCAAAAACCTCCAAGCGCCCATCCAGATTCTGGCTGACACTCACTGGCGCACGAATCGCACCACCCAGATTCGCCCACTCAGACCAATTTTGGCTGTTGGGAGCGGTTTGTCGGATGCATCGGAGCGCGTGGCTGCTGCGGTCAACCGCAAAGACTTCCAGTTTGCCATCCGCTACAGTGGCCACCGCCGGGCCGGGAAGAAATGAACCGCCCAAACCGGCCCATGAAGACCAGTCACCATTAGGTTCCTTCTGCCATTGGTGCTGCAATGCTCCATCAGGACTGACTCTGAAGATCTCAAGCCGGCCATCCGAGTTTCGGCCAACGACGAACTGGCTGATGCGAGAATCATTTTCATCGGCTTCAGCCGGCCTGACTGCCACGCCGGAGTGCGCAATCATTCCGGCCACAAAAAGTCCGAGCCATCGAAAGCGGAACAATTGCCGGTAAGACATCATCTTGGCAAAATCGAAAAGTAAGAGTGGTGGTAGGAATTGGATTCGAACCAATGTAGGCGTAAGCCAGCAGATTTACAGTCTGCCCCCGTTGGCCACTTGGGTATCCTACCGACCGGCCTGCCGCGTCTTTCATCATAACGCGGGTTGCAAATTAAGCCAAACACTCCGGGCCTTGTCAATGGCTCAAGGCAGCAAAATGTCTCAATTTCCGCGCTGAATCACCGCTTTCGCCCGACTAAAACCAAGTTGTCTGCGAGCAGTCCGCCGGCCAAAACCTTTTCCGCGCCCGCGTAGGCCAGCTTCGCCGGCCAAAGCCAGGGCGACCGTTTCCATGCCGTGGTGCGTTTGAGCAATTCGGCACGTTCAGCCCGCGGGACCTCCCGCGCTCCGCGGCGCAAATCGTTCCAGATCACCACCGGATTGAAATGCGTCGCGGTCAACTGCAGCACCTGCAATTCGCGCCCGGCAAATTGCCTCAATGTCCGTGGCGAAAAGTAATTCAGATGTTCCGGAAAAATATAGCGATATTTCGGCCCCAGCAACCGCACCGCCAACGAATCCATGTTCGGCACGAGGATGAAACAGAGCCCGCCCGGTTTTAAAATGGTCGCGGCTTTTTTCAAAAATTCTCCCGGCTCGAACAAATGTTCCATGACCGCCCAAAATGTCATCGCATCAAATTGTTCTTCGAACCGCTGTTCCAAAAAGTTTCCGCTCACGACCGGCACGCCCATTTTGGCTGCGTGCGCGAGCGGCTCCTGGGAAACATCCGTGCCCAATATTTTGTAATCACCGGGAAAACGCTGGTTGAGTTGAAACAAAAAACCGCCGGACGAGCAGCCGACATCCAATACCGAGCCGCCGCGACAATGCCGCCGGAACAATTTCAGTTCGCGCTGGAAGCGAACGTCCGCGTAATCGCTCTGCAATTTGTCCGCCGCGAGATATTCCGCGCCCGATTCGTCATAAAACGCGCCCGAAGCCATCGCGCGCGGAACCGGGTTGGCATAGATCATCGAACACGACGCGCAGCGCGCCAGTTGCAGCGCATTTTTGGTGAGGAATGGCCTCGCCTCGCCTTGACCGCAAACCGGACAATTCCTGCGAAGCGATTCTGGCGGCGCGTCCATTGGTTCGATTTATCCTGCACGAGCGTCAAAAGTCAATTTGGTAGGGACATCGCGCTGCGATGTCCGCGGACGGCG
>DASRBR010000427.1:0-6431 GCA_035653495.1 Verrucomicrobiia bacterium | reverse complement strand
AAAAACCATCCGCCTTGAGCTTTACATCTATTGCAACGACGAGCTTGGCCGGCAGTTTCGCGACCTGCTCGTCCGCGCAGCCGAGCGCGGCGCGCGGGTGCAGATCTTGATCGATGCGCTTGGTTCGCTGGGGCTTTCCGCGGCTTTTTGGAAACCGGTGACTGATTTGGGCGGCGAAGTCCGATGGTTCAATCCGGAAATCCTGAACCGGTTCAGTTCGCGCGATCATCGGAAGCTTTTGATTTGCGATGAGGAAATCGCCTTTGTGGGCGGGTTCAATATGGGCCATTCGTATCAAGGCGACGGCGTGACGTCGGGCTGGCTGGAACTTGGCCTGAGGATTGTCAGTCCGTTGGCCGTGCAACTGGCTGCTGCGTTCGATGAGATGTTTGCGCGCGCCACTTTGCAACCCGGTAAGAGCAGGCGCCACACCACGCGTTCGGTCTCACCCAAGCGCAAGGTCGCCGTTGAAGAGGGGGAATTGTTGCTGAGCGGGCCGGGGCGCGGGCGCAATCCGTTTAACCGCTCCTTGCGACGGGATTTAAAAGGCGCGCGAAATGTGCAAATCATTGCGGCCTATTTTTTGCCGACGTGGCGCATTCGCCGCGCGCTCCTCCACGCCGCAAAATCAGGCGGCAAGGTGCAAATGATCTTGCCGGCAAAATCGGACGTGCTGCTTTCACAACTCGCTTGCCGCAGTCTCTATCGCCGGTTGCTTCGGGCTGGAGTCGAGATTTACGAATATCAGCCGCAAATCCTTCATGCGAAACTCATCATCATTGATGATGTGGTCTATGTCGGTTCTTCAAACCTCGATCCGCGCAGCCTATATATAAATTACGAGTTGATGCTGCGTTTTCGGAAGGAAAAGCTGGTCGCGGAAGCGCGCGCATTGTTTGCGGCCAACCTGAAGCATTGCCAGCGCATCGAATTGGAAACGTGGCGCAAATCACGGACTTGGTGGAACCGTCTCAAGCAACGCTGGGCTTATTTCCTGCTCGTGCGCGTGGACCCGGTGATCGCGAGATGGCATTCGCGCAAGGTGAAGCAATGAGCAATTCGGCCGGCTTGCTAACTGCGCAACCTCGCCGGTGCAGGCACGCCATGAAATTCCACCGCGCGGCTGGAATAATTGGACGATTGCATTTTCCCTTGTGTGCACGCCTGCGCATAAGTGATCAAATGATGTGCGACGATGCCGATGTGCAGGATGCTTTCCAGATCGCCTTCGCGCAATCGCGCCTTGAAGAACTTCCAGAACTCGCGCCGGTAATGGCTGCGAATTCCCACACGCCAGACAATGCGAGCCAAAATCCGCAATGCAAGGCCGACGCGCAGCCAGCTCAATTGTTTCCAGGGATTGTCCGGCTTGAATCGATTTGGATATGTCCGTTCCGCCTGCGCAGTGAACCGCGCGAACAAATTCTTTGGCGAATAAATGTTGGCAATCACTTCTCGCCAGCGCCCGACCACGGTTTCGTAGGGTTCCAAAAACGCGATGTTCGAATCCCGGCCCTCGATGGAAACCAGCCTGCCCGTTTTTGCAAGCCGCTCATGAAGCGCGGTCTTTGGCAGGGCATAAAGCAGGTTCACGGTCATGATGGGGATCTGCGATTCGCGCGCAAATTCAATGATGGCCTGCGCGGTTTCCGGCGTGTCGGTATCGAGTCCCATGATGATGCCGGCGGCAACCTCAAGGCCGTGATGATTCAACGCGGCCACACTGTCCAAAATGGGGCTGCGCAAATTTTGCGTTTTCTTCATGGCGCGCAGCGCGGCGGGTTCGGGCGTCTCAATGCCGCAGAACACGGTTCGGAAGAACGCCTTTCTCATCATCTCCAAAATCTGCGGATGACCCGATATGTTCAACGTGGCTTCGCACGACAGACGCATCTTGTATCCGCGTTTTTCCTGCCATTCGATGATGTGCGGCAGCAATTCCGATGTGGCTTTCGGATTGCCAATGAAATTGTCGTCCACGAAATACACAGAATCCGCACCGCCATCGAGAAGCTGGTCAAGTTCATTGACGATTTGTTGGGGCGTTTTGAGCCGCGGATTGCGCCCGTAAAGACCGGGGATGTCGCAGAATTCACAGGTGAACGGACAGCCGCTGGAAAATTGCACGCTGCCCATCAGGTATTGTTTCAAATTCAACAAGTGATACGCCGGCATTGGAAAATCGGACAGGTCGAGCCGTTTGGTTGTGCGAAAAACTACTTGCCGGTCAGGAGGCTCGATGCTCTCGTCCAAAAGTTCGAACAAGCGCAGCGTGGCGTCGCCGACTTCGCCACAATGCAGCAGATTCACTTGGGGATAATACTCCGGAGCAGCGGAAACCGAAGGCCCTCCCAGCGCGGTCATTTTTCCGGCTTTCTGCGCGCGGCATGCGATATCCTGAATGGCCGCTTTCTGGATGTGCATTCCGGAAATGAACACCGCATCCGCCCATGCGAAATCCTGCGCAGACGCCGGTGCGATGTTTTCATCCGCGAAACGGCATTCCCAATCTTTAGGAAGCAACGAAGCCACCAGCAAAATGCCTTGCGGCGGCATGAAGGCTTTCACGCCCACCAGCGGGAACGCATGATTGAAGGTGCCGAATGAATGGGCGTATCGGGGAAAAACCAGCAAAATGCGCCGCCGATTTCTGGGCGAGAACGTCCGCAATAGGGTTGAGACGGCGCTGTTTGATTGTCCCGAAGGCATTTCCATTCCCTGTAATCCTCTTTGAAAATAACAGGACGACGATTTTCTCCAAGGTGGGTGCATTCCCGATGGACGAAATGCCTCAAACGCGTCATCTCACCGGTTTATTTCGCCAGGGCGATCAAATAGCGCTGGAGTCGGGTAACTTCCTCCGCAAGTTCAAGGTGTTGATAAATCTGGTGCAAGTTGCCGCAAATTCGCATCAAAATCTGGCGCGGATTGGCCGGCCCCAAATAATCGTCCTGCACAGGATAATTGCGCGAAAGAAGATATTGGATGCAATGCACCTTGGTCCAAAGTTTGCCCTTATTGAAAACGTCTATGTAATACTCCTCGGAAGTGGATTGATAGCGGCAAACGAAATGGCCCGGCAAGCCAATCCCTGTGATCGGCAAACGCAGGCGTCGCGCCAGGAGCAGATAGACGAGACACAGATTGATGGGATTTCCCGTGCGGCGGTCCACGACGCGATTCAGGTAACTGTTTTCCGGGTCGTAATAATTCTGCTCGTTGCCGTTGAAACGCAAAACGTCGAAAACGTATTCATTCACCGCGCCCAAAAGCGCGTCAGCATCCGCGCGTGGATCAATCCGTTCCCGCAATTCGCCGGCATAACTGTCGAACAGCGCCTGATACGCATCGGGATTGATGTCGGGATATTGGGTTTGGGCAAGGAGCCATGCGCCTTTTTCCAGATTCAGCTCATTGCCTTCCGTGAGACAGAAGGCGAGAAAGCGGTCGTCCGCCACGCGCCGCGCGAAATGCTGGATGATTTCCTGTGCGCGCCGTCGCACTGCAGGTTCGCTGCTCAAGGTGTGCGGACGCAGCCATTCCGTCGCGCCATCGCCACAAGAAATGATTTTGTCGCGGACCACCTGGTAAATTGCCGGATCTTCGTCGCCGAGAAGATTTACAAGGGCCGCTTTCTGGCTTTCGGAAAGCGAGACCGGCGATTTGATGGCGCTGGAAGAAGTCATGGCTGACGCTGAAAACATGACGCAAACGGACGAAAAATACAATGCTAAAACGATGCAGGACCTCAAAGGAAATCCGCCCAGTGCTGTTATTAGAATTTTCATATTAGAGCTTGCCTATGTTTGAATGTGCGGACCGCGTTTTGGTCATGGTCGCTCGGACCGACGGCGTCTCTGCATTTCAGCGTTCGGTTTCGATGTTTCATTGCTTTTGGTCCGGCTGACTGGCGAACAAAATTTTTTTAAAAATAGCGTGTTTTATCGTGTTTTAGCGTGGTGTAAATGCAACCAGGTGAAACAAGGTGAAACGCCTGCGACGTTGCCGACTTGAGTTTCGCGCTTCACAGACGCCTCTTCCAATTTTTTCCCGGTAGCCGCAACAAGCTGCAACCAGCTGCAACAAGCCGCAACATTTGGTCAAAATCCGGCATTCCGAGGCTGGCCTCTCGCAGCCAATTGCTTCGACCAAAGTCCACGCGGACAAGGCTGTCCGCGCTCCTGTGCGCTCTCGGATTATCCGACACGATGCGATATTATCCGACACACCCACGCTCTGAAGCGTGGACACCGAATCGATTCGGGTATGCACGGGGCGTTGCGTCGGCGCTCGCGTGGCGCCGTCCTATCGGTCCGTTTGGTCCCATTCACCATTCCATTTTCAATGGACATTGGAACCAGATTACCATGCGGACTTTCGAAAAATGAAACGTACCGTAGGTTTGACAGCATTTTTTTCTTTCATGAATCTTTGTGAAAAAAAGTTGCTTCCCCTCAATGTTTATGCGGGTTTGCTGCATTTCAAAAAAGCGGTGTTTTTTGAGGGTGTGAAAAAAACTATTTTTCCTACAAACCGAAAGGGCCGTTTTCCTGCCAAGCAGGCAAAGCCTGCACCCAATTTTTGGTTGCCCCTCACCGTTTATTACCGCAGAGACGCTGAGGCGCAGAGAAGTGGTTAGAAAATAAGGCAACCTGTCGTTCTCCCAGCACGGCGAAGCCGTGCCAGAAATTAGCCGGGGGTTGAGCGAAGTGACACCCCCGGAAAGCCAGCCGTAACACAATTTCTTCCATCCTGAAGGGATGGCAGAATTATCGACGTCCTGTCGCTTTTTCTGGCACCCCTCCAGGGTGCAAATCAGTTTCATACTCTTCCGGGTGTCGCGAGCTTGCCCGTCTGGAAAGACCTTGCTTAACCCCCGGCTAATTTCTTGCAACCCTGCGGGTTGCTTTTGTTCGTGCGTTCCTGAATCTATTCTTGGGCTTCATCTGCGGTCGTCTCCGAATCGGCGGTGAACTCCATAAATGGCGCAGGCCCTTCAGCCGGAGATCTTTGAGAATCCGGTGTAACTCCCCAAAAATCAGAAGTAACTCGCGATTTAAATTATTTTTTCGCGCAAAATGCCGCAAAAGTGACGAAAAAAGGGTGAAAGACCTCCTTGACACTTGGGGGATTATACCCAATATTAGTATCGGTTCGGGCGGCAGTACGTTTTTTCAGCGGGATTCCCCATCCCCACCTCCTTGGCGTCTGCGGCCCGAATCTCTTTTTATTTCTAAGACACCGCGCCCCGCGATATTTGTATATTGGCCCGTGCATTCAACCCTGCAGGTCATCGATGGACGCAAGTTACTCCGCAAGCGATTTCTTTTCGGCGGGATGACTTTTCCAACGTCTCAAATGTGATGGTGCGTAGCCATTCGTGAAAGTGCCAGGGTCAAAGCGCCTGCACCCAGCGTTTTCACCCAGCCAGGATGCTGAGCAACAAACCCGCTGATTTCCTCCACAATCGAGGGATTTTGGCCATGGACGTGCTGGGCCAGTTGTTCTACTGCTTGTGGCGAAACTTGTTGGGCCTGTTCCGGTGTAACGTTCGTTGCACCTCTTCCCAGAAGACTTGCAAGGCCGGCGAGCGGACCCGAGCCTGCGGGCAACCCGGACGATCCGGTTGCTGAAAGCAAGGTGTTCAGCAAGCCTGCTTTTTGCTGCGTGTTTCCGTTGGTGAACAGTTGCGAAATCATTTGCTGAAAGGGTGGCGTTTGATCGGAGCGGAACGCATGACTGATACCTTCAACCAGAGTTTCCTTTGGGGCGTTTTGCGCTGCCTCGTCGAAATCCTGGTGCACGTTCTGCGGCGGTTGATCAGCCGAAGCGCCGGTGTAATGGTCCAAAACCCCTTTTAATTGATTTAAGTCGAACATAATTCATTCTCCTCTCCGCGCTCATAAGCGGGCTCGCGTGTGGGCGCGATTGAAATTTTTCTTGCTTGTGTTCAGCGATAAAAACTTTCTTCTCCAATTTGAATTTCAAACTAAACCACAAAAACCTGCAGCAATCATCGGGCATTACCCACTGGTGTTGGTGGTGGTATTGCCCAAGGGCGGAGATTTCTTCGCCATTAGTCCCGCAGTGTCATCTACAAGGCCCTTGACTCTTCATGATATGGATGACCCGCGCGGAAAAGCTTCAGCATGTTTTCATCCAGTTCCGCAACCTTCTTGCGATTGCCTGCCAGCGCAAGATCATGCGCCCTGCTCGCTGCTGCGATGGCATTCGTAAAATCGCCCGTCTCAGCATAAGCAGCCGCCAAAGTACCCAAAAGCACTGGATGATTGTTCCCCGTCTCAGCGCAGGCACGGGTGGCCAGACGCACTGCTTCTCCACCGTTTCGAAATTCAGGATTTTCATTGGCGGCCAGTATCCATGCCAGATTGTTCAAAGCCTCTATGTGATTCGGGTTCAGTGCCAACGCC
>DASRBR010000426.1:0-2166 GCA_035653495.1 Verrucomicrobiia bacterium | reverse complement strand
GGCTGGGTGAAATGGTATGGCGGGAGCGAATGGTCGCGCATCTTCGATTTTGGCCGCAACAACCAGGATTATTTCTTTTTCACGCCGGCCGATTCGAGCAGTTATCCGCAATGCTCCATCACCACGGACATCGCCATTTATAATCAGCAGCTCGAATCGCCCGTTGCATTCCCGATAAATCAATGGACCCATTTCGCGGTGGTGATGGACGGACGCCAGGGCATTCTTTACTTGAATGGCTCGGCGGTGGCCGTCAATAACAGCGTCAATCTGCTGCCGTCGGACATCGGCGCGACACAATGTTATCTCGGCAAAAGCCAGTATTCGAGCGACCCGTATTTTTACGGCTTGATGGATTCGATCGCGTTAAATGCATCGCCGCTCACCAGCGCGCAATTGCTCGCGCCTATTCCGACGCTCACGCTGCCGACGAATGGCACGCTTTTCTCCGGCGGGTTAAATCTCTCTTACGCCGGAACTGCAACCGATTATGCCGGCAATCCTTTGCCCGCAAGTGCCTTCACTTGGACAGGAACATTGAACACCAACGGTTCCGTCACGACCGCTTTCGGGCCGGTTTCGGGAGTCACAAACGGCAGCTATCAAATCCCGACCAATGGCCCCTACGCGACCAACGCGTTTTACACCGTGAACCTCACCGTCACCGACACCAATGGCAACCAGCAGATCATCTCCATGAATGTCCTGCCGCAACTCGCGCAAGTCACCTTCGCGACCATGCCATCCGGTTTGCAAATTGGCCTGGACGGCCAGCCGGTGACCGGGCCGTCTTCGTCGCTCGAAATTGCCGGCATGAACCACGTCGTCAGCGCTTCCTCTCCGCAAAACTTTGACGGGACCAATTATAATTTTGTCCTCTGGTCCGACGGCGGCGCGGCGACGCACAACTTTGTTGCGCCGTTCACCAACGCGACACTCACCGCGAGCTATCTTGAGCCGTTCCTAACCGAAACCCCCGGCGCATCCGGGCTGAACATCTCGTGGCCTTCCTGGGCGGGTAAACTGGCCATCTACAGCACGACCAATCTTGCCCAGCCCCATTGGATGCCTGTCACCAACGCACCCGTCAGTTCCAACGGCAACCTGACCATCACCGTCCCGGCCACCAACGGGAACCAGTTCTTCCGTTTGCAGTCGAATTGAGGACAGAATGCCAGATACGAATTCCACGAATTGCGACGAATCGAAATTTTGCTTTCCGGCCAATTGGTGTTGATTCGTGAAATTCGTGTCTCGCTGTTTCTTTTTTCACGCTTGAGTGCAGGCTCTGTCTGCCTTGGAGTGCGGCAGCCCATCTGCCGCGTTCATGTCGCTCTCATTAACACCGGGCTTCAGCCCGGTGAGATAACGCGCGGTCAGTCATTCAACCGTTTTTAACGGTTTTAAGATTGTTTCGGGAAGCCGTTGAAATTGGAAACGGCTTCCAGGGGAGCGCTGAAATAAACCGATAAATCAGTTGAAAGGGTTGGCTTGGCGTGGCTCACCGGGCTGAAGCCCGGTGTTAATGAGAGCAGAAAATGAGTGCCAGACACGAATTTCACCAATTGGCACGAATCGAAAATGTGTTTTTGTGAAAATTCGTGTAATTCGTGTCTTCAGTTCCTCCCAGAAAAACGCCCCTTTTTCGTGTAGGAAAAATAGTTTTTTTCGCACCCTCAAAAGCACCACTTTTTCGAAATGCATGGTTTGCCTGTATTCATTGGTCCAAATCCGCTTTTTTTCACAAAGATTCATCATTCAAAAAAATCGTGTCAAACCTACGGTACGTTTCATTTTTAAAAAGACCGCATGGTAAACTGGTTCCAATGACCATTGAAAATGGGATGGTGAATGGGACGAAAGGGGCGGATAGGACGGCGCGAAAGGTTGGGACATCGCGCTGTCCCGCATGCGGGATCCGCGGACGGCCCAGCGGTCCGTCCCTACCCGAATCGGTTCGGTGTCCACGCTTCAACGTGCGGTCTTCGGGCATGCTAAAGCATGGACACCATACACTCTGGCTGGTCGAGCTCTGCTTCGGGTGCAGGCGAAGCCTGCCCTGGAGTGCGGCAGTCCTCTGCCGCTTTGCCGGAGCGCGGACAGCCTTGTCCGCGCCGTTTCGGTTAGCACATTGCTCGGGGACGGACGCGCAGCAGGTCTTAGCAG
>DASRBR010000425.1:0-7501 GCA_035653495.1 Verrucomicrobiia bacterium | reverse complement strand
CGCCGTCGGTCGGCCTCGACGCCAATGTGCGTACGGAATTGTGCGCGGCGGCGGTGCGCATCGCGCGCGAAATCAATTACGACAACGCCGGCACGGTCGAGTTTCTGCTGAATCTTGACACGAACGAATGGTTCTTCATCGAGATGAATCCGCGCATCCAGGTCGAGCACACCGTCACGGAAAGCATCACCGGCATCGACCTCGTCCGCTCGCAAATTCTCGTCGCGCAAGGCCATTCCTTGCACGGCGTCGAAGTGGACATGCCGCTGCAATCCGAAATCCCGCGCAACGGCTTCGCCGTCCAGTGCCGCATCACGACCGAGGACCCTGCCAACAAATTCATGCCCGATTACGGACGCATTTTGACGTATCGTTCCGCGGGAGGGTTCGGTTTGCGTTTGGACGGCGGCATGGGCACGGCGGGAAGTGTTATCACGCCGTTTTACGATTCGTTGCTGGTGAAGGTCACCGCATCGGGCCGCAGTTTCGAAACGGCGTTGCAACGCATGGACCGCGCGTTGCGGGAATTCCGCATTCGCGGCGTCAAGACGAACATCCCGTTCCTCGAAAACGTCATCCATAACGAAACGTTCCGCTCGGGCCAGGCGACCACGACGCTGATTGACACCACACCGCAACTGTTTGAATTCAAGCCGCGCCGCGACCGCGCCACCAAGCTGCTTGCGTTCCTCGGCGACGTCATCATCAACGGCAATCCGCAGGTCAAAAGCTCGGGGTTGCGCGCACCGATCCCTTCCGTCACCTTGCCGGAATACGATCGCAAACAAGTCCCGCCGCCCGGCACGCGCCAGTTGCTTTTGGAACTTGGCCAGAAGGAATTTGCGAAATGGGCGCTCAAACAAAAACGTTTGTTGATCACTGACACAACGTTCCGCGACGCGCATCAATCGCTCATGGCCACGCGCGTGCGCACGTACGACATGCTGTGCGTGGCTGATGCCATTGCACGGCGCACGCCGGAATTGTTCAGCCTGGAGATGTGGGGCGGCGCGACGTTCGACAGCGCGATGCGTTTTCTCCATGAAGACCCATGGCTGCGCCTGCGCGAGTTGCGCGAAAAAATCCCGAACATCTGTTTCCAGATGCTTTTCCGCGGCTCCAACGCGGTCGGTTATTCCAATTACCCGGACAACGTCGTCGCCGGCTTCGTCAAGCACGCCGCCGCGGAAGGCATCGATATTTTTCGCATCTTCGATTCGCTCAATTACACGCCCAACCTCAAGGTCGCGATGGAAGCGGTGCAGGAAACGCATGCCATCTGCGAAGCGGCAATCTGTTACACCGGCGACATCCTCGACCCGAACCGTTCCAAATATTCGCTGAAATATTATGTGAAGCTGGCGAAGGAATTGGAAAAAATGGGCGCGCATTTCCTGGCCATCAAGGACATGGCCGGGCTTTGCCGTCCTTACGCCGCGTACAAATTGGTGAAGGTGCTCAAGGAAGAAATCGGCATCCCGGTGCATTTTCACACGCACGACACCAGCGGCGTCGCGGCGGCTTCGGTGTTGGAAGCGAACGACGCCGGCGTGGACATCGTGGACCTTGCGATTGCGTCCATGTCCGGTTCCACGAGCCAGCCGAATTTGAATTCCATCGTCGCGGCCTTGAAACACGGCCCGCGCGACACCAAGCTCGACTTGATCGCGCTGAACGAATTTTCCGATTACTGGGAGCAGGTGCGCGCGATTTACGCGCCGTTTGACACCGCGCCCAAATCCGGTTCGGCGGAAGTTTATTTGCACGAAATGCCCGGCGGCCAGTTCACCAATTTGAAGGAACAAGCCGCGAGCATGGCCCTGGCGAACCGCTGGCCGGAAATCGCCCGCACTTACGCCGAGGTCAACGATCTTTTTGGCGACATCGTCAAGGTCACGCCCAGCAGCAAGGTCGTGGGCGACATGACGATGTTTTTGATCACGCGCGGCATCAAGCCCGCCGACGTGCTGAACCTTGAGCCGGGCACGACGCCGTTTCCCGAATCGGTCATCGACATGCTTTCCGGCGGCCTGGGCCAGCCGGTCGGCGGATGGCCGAAAAAGTTGCAGGAAGTCGTTCTCGGCAAACGAAAATTTCTCACCGGACGTCCAGGTGAAAGTTTGCTTCCGCTCAATTTCAAAAAAACCCGGGCCGACCTCGCCGCGAGGTTGAAACGCGAGCCGACGGATGACGAGCTCTACAGCTATTTGATGTACCCGGAAGTGTTCGCGGAATTTGCGCGTTACGTGCGCGAATACAGCGATCTTTCCGTGCTCCCGACGCCGGCGTTCTTTTACGGATTGCGGCCGGGCGAGGAAATTTCCGTGGACATCGAGGAGGGCAAAACGCTCTTCATCCGGCTGATCAACATTGGAGCGGTGGACGCGGACGGGCGGCGCACGGTGTTGTTTGAATTGAATGGCATGTCGCGCCAGACGACGATCATTGACCGTTCGGTGCAAGGGAAGGTCAAGACGCGGCCCAAGGCGGACCCGGCCGTTCCCGCGCAAGTTGGCGCGCCGATACCCGGGCTCATCACCGCGCTGGCGGTGAGCGTCGGCACGAAAGTTACGCGCGGCGACAAGCTCGTCACCATGGAAGCGATGAAAATGCAGACCACCATTTACGCGCCCTGCGACGGCACGGTGCAGCAAATCAATGTGAAGGTCGGCGACACGGTTGAGAGCAAGGATTTGTTGGTGTTAATTAAGGAATAACGTTTGCCGCTGGGCAAACGTGCTGAACATGAAGGTTTGCTCCTATTGCGGTCACAACAATCCTGAGGAGGCGCAAACCTGCGCCGATTGCGGGTTGGACCTGCCAGCGAACCCCATTCCGCCAAGCGAGCCCGCTCGCGAAGGTCCTCGAAAAGTTTCGACACCCGTCACTTCAGAGCGTCCCGTTCTTTTGAGCGCCGGCTTTTTCGAAAATGCAGAGCCGCTGGATGTTTCCAAGATTGACATGGGCTTTTCATTCGAAGTGGGATTCTCCTGGCCGGACTGGAAAAAAATCCGCCAAAGCATCCAAACCGCCTTTCCCAAGGACCAATGGCCCCAGGCGTGGCGTGAAGCCGGCATCCTATGGATCACGCAATTGAAAGAGGATTTGGGCGGCAATTATGAGCGCTATGAATCATGGAATTTTCTATTGTTGTCTGCCGAAGGCGAGGAGACCAGCGACAGTCTTTTGAAAATCGCGGAGCAAACAGTCGAGGTCGTCGAATGCGGATTGAACTTTTCCACGCGACGGGAGCTATACGGCAAACGCGTTATTCTGGCATTCAACGAAGAGGATGATTATTACTCCTACATTTCGCATTTTTATTCCGAAGGAAATTTCAGCAGAAGCGGAGGGATGTTCATTCAAACAGGCGGTTATGCTCACGTGGCATTTCCGTTTATCGGAATGCAATACGTGCCGCCAGTGCTGGCGCACGAATTGACCCACAATTGCCTCATGGACCTGCACATGCCGAGGTGGTTGAACGAAGGTTTGACGATGCGCGTCGAGAAACAATTGAACCGGTCCTATACCACCCGAGGCTTTAATGCCCCTGCGCCCATTCTGGATCGGGAACTGGCGCAAGCGCACCATGCGCTTTGGAACGAGAAGAATATCCAGGAATTCTGGGGCGGCAGTTCGTTTTTCACGCCGGGTGATATCAACAAACTGAGTTACAACCTGGCAGAAATCATGGTTGAGTTGTTGTCGGACAACTGGACGGATTTTTTAAATTTTGTTCAGAATGCCGATCCGTGCGATGCGGGGCAGGACGCGGCATTGAAATGTCTCGATTGCGATCTGGGAGAAACGCTCGCGAGATTTTTGGGACCTGGTCAATGGCGTCCGAACCGCAAGGCCATTGCGGATTTGTGGAACGAAAAGCGCCATGAAGGTAATCATTCCAGCTATACAGCAGATTAAATAATACCGTAACCGATTTAGTTACTGAGGATGGTGCAATTTCCGGGTGGAACGGGCAACTTGCCCGTTCCGGTTGGCAACCTGCCGACCGGGCTTTTTATGATTTTGGCAGGATAGAGCGGAACTCTCCGGCAAGTTGCCGAACACAACTGACTGGTAGCCTGTTCCACCCTGAAGTTAAATGCATTCGGGTGCATTTGATGCCTACAGTTTAATTGAAATCGCTCTAATATGTCCCGGCCTTTCAGGCCGAAACCTTTTTTTGAAACTGTTACCTGGGCCTGCACTCGCGTTGCTCGCTTCAGCCCAGGCTTTCACATTAAGCGCTTTCAGCGCTGCTATAGGGTGCAGGCCACGCCTGTCTATTCATACCGCAACGCTTCGATGGGATCGAGGCGCGAGGCTTTCCATGCCGGATAAAATCCGAACACAATTCCCACGGTGCACGACACAACGACTGACGCGATGATGGCCGGCATGGAAAGCACCGTCGGCCACAACAAAAATCGCGTGATGGCTTCGGAGACGCCGCGTCCGAGCAAAATTCCCGCCATGCCACCACTCATGCACAACACCACCGCCTCGGCCAGGAATTGTTGCAGGATGTCGCTGGTATGCGCGCCCACCGCCATGCGGATTCCGATTTCGCGCGTCCGTTCCGTCACGCTCACCAGCATGATGTTCATGATGCCGACGCCGCCCACCAACAACGAAAGCAACGCCACCAAAAGCAGCAGGTTGGTCATGATGCGGCTGGTCGCGGCGAACGTCTGTGAAATTTCCGTCCAGTCGCGCACGCGAAAATCATCCAATCCGCCCGACGCGATGTGATGCCGGTCGCGCAGCACGGCCTGGACTTGCTTGATGGCAATCGGAATGTTCTGCGGCGAACCGGCGGCGACCCAGACGTCGTCAAGATCGGCGAAACGGGTGAGCTGGGGATTGTCTGACGCTCGTTCAGCCGGCGGGGGCGGATACAAGGGCGCCGTTTGCCCGGGATAAACTTGATCATTCGCATTTGCCGCGGTGGCCGCTGCGGGTTGCGCTTGTGTCACCTGCCGCATTCCCATGATGCGATATTTGACCGTTGTCAGTGGCGCCAGCAAAAAATCATCCTGGTCCGAGCCCATCACGTTTGCACCTTTTCGCGCAAGCACGCCAACCACTTTCAAACCGACGCCGCGCAACCGCAATTCCTTGCCGAGCGGCGATTCCGAACCAAACAGTTTTTCCGCAAGCGTCTGGCCAATCAAACAGACCGGCGCGGAACTGCGCACGTCGTCGGTGGTGAACGGTTCGCCCTCGGCCACGGGCCAGTTCCGCACGGTGAGGAAATCCGGCGTCGAACCGAGAATTCTTCCGGGCCGCCAGTTGTGGCTGCCGGCGACGACCTGGCCCCACGAATCGACGCTGGGGGCAACGGCCTGCAACGCGCTGCATTCGCGCCGCAATGCATCCGCGTCGTCGATCGTTATGTTCATGCTGCCGCCATGGCCGGTGCTCACGCCGCCGACCGACACGTCAATCGAATCTATCTGGATGACGCTTGCGCCCAGGCTGCTGATCGCCCGCTCGATCGATTGCGAAGACCCACCGCCAATCTCCATCATCGCTATCACCGCCGCGACGCCGATGATGATGCCGAGACAGGTTAGCGTGGAGCGCAGTACGTTCCGGCGCAAAGCGCGAAAGGCCATCCGTAAAGTCTGGATGAAGCTGCTCATGCCTTTGAAATTATCGCCACCGTTTTGGCAAAAACGGATTTTTCAAATCGGCCGCCGCCACTACCGTTTCGCTTGTCACCACTTCGTCGCCTTCATGCAGGTTCTCCGAAGTGATGGCCGTGTTCGCGCCGTCTGTAAGGCCCGCAATCACTTCGACGGGCCGCACGAATTCTCCGGCTTTCACCCAAACGACGTGGCTGTTTTTGTTCGTGGGTGCCGGCGGGTCCTGCGCTTCGGGAGAAATTTCCGCGTTGGACGAAGGCGTCCAGCGCAACGCGGCGTTTGGCACCAGCAAGGCATTTGTCTCCCGGCTCATTTGAAAGCGCACGTTGGCCGTCAGGTAAGGCAGCAGCACTTTGTCCGCATTTTCGACGTTGATCTCGACGGTGTAGAGGACGACGTTTTGCGTCATCGTCGCGTTGAGGCGCACCTTGCCGACCACACCTTGAAACTCGCGGCCCGGAAAAGCGTCCACCGTAAAGGTGACGGGCATGCCGGGTTTGATGCGGCCCACGTCGGCTTCGTTGACTGCGGCCCAGATCTGCATCTTGGTCAAATCCCGCGCGATGAGAAACAGACTCGGTGCGTTCAGGCTCGCGACCACGGTTTGGCCGACGTTCACGCGCCGGTCAATGATGACGCCGCTGACCGGCGAATTGATGGTGCAGAAATCGAGGTTGCGCTGGGCTTTTTCAAGGTCGGCCTGCGCCTGCGCCACGCCGCTGTCGCCGACCGAAACATTCGCCTTCGCGACTTCGTAGTTGGCCTTGGAAGTTTCGAAGTCCGATTGCGAAATCAATTTGCTTTGGTAGAGCGCCTGCTCGCGTTTCCAATCCGCCTCGGCCTGGGCGAGCTTGGCTTTCATCTGCTCGAGGTTGGCAACCGCACTTAATTTTGCCGCTTTCGCCACGGAGAGATCGGCCGCATACACCGATTCATCAATCTTCGCCAGCAGCTTGCCTTGCTCCACTTCCGAACGGTAATCCACAACCTTGCCGTCCTTGTCCTTGCCAAATTCGCTGATGATCCCCGCCACTTGCGCGCCGACATCCACCACCTCGGTCGGTTCGATGGTTCCGGTCGCGCTGATGGTCGTTGAGACATCGCCGTGTTTGACCACAGCCGTGACGAACGCGCTGTGTGGACTGCTTTGGACGCGCCACTCCCAAACGCCGGCTCCCGCAAGCAGGACAAGCGCCGCCGCGCCAATGAATATCTTCACGAAAGGTTTCATTCACCGACGGTCAGAGACAATGATGTGCAAACAGGCATGATGTCTCATAAACAAATTCGTTCGCTCCCGCAAATCAATCTTTTGCTGCAAAGTGACAAAAAATTAATCAGGCGCACAATTACAACGTCGCAAAAATGATTATTGCCTCCCTGCTTGACTTGAAGCATAGAAAACCTTGTAAACCGAAGAGTCGTGAAAAAGATATTGCGTTTTGGACTGCTGCTGATCCTGTGTGCTGCGGTGTTGGCGGGTTTGGCGTACTGGTTCGTCGTTTCTGGCGGCTTGATTGCCCGCCAACGGCCATCCTCATTGGAAACTTTTGTGGCAACCAAGCTCGTGACTCTGGGCATTCCCCGGCAAGCCAGCGCCCTAAAAAATCCGCTCGAGGGAATCGATGCGAACATCTCTGCCGGTCGCGATCTCTATCAAAAAAACTGTGAAACGTGCCATGGTTTCGACGGAAATGGACAGACTGCCGCGGGCCTGGGGGTGTTTCCGCCTCCCTCGAGTCTTGGGTCTTCCGCGCTCGCAAAACGAAACCGGACCGATGGCGAACTCTTTTATCTCATTCGCAACGGCGTTCGCAACACGGCGATGCCCGGATGGCAGTTCACCGACC
>DASRBR010000424.1:0-15584 GCA_035653495.1 Verrucomicrobiia bacterium | reverse complement strand
GGCGGGGTCGGGAAAAAAGTTGCGGCGATCCACCTGAAGATGCTGGACGACGTCGCGCGTGTCGCCCAGCACCAGCGGATGATCCGGATCCAGCTCATGCACGAGTGAATAAAGTTTGGCGATGTTCGCCAGGGGGGTTGTTCCGCGCGCGACGCGTTCCTCAGAACCCCAGCAGAGCAAGCCCGGATGATGCCGGAATGTCTCGATGCGCCGGCGGACTTGTGCCCAGCTTCCCTTTTCTATCGCGCTGCGCGGCAGTTCAATCATCGCGCGCAGGCCATTCGACCACGAATCGTCCAGCAACTGCTCCACGCGGCGCTCGTTGGGATTGATTGGTTCATCAGCCGGCCCGGTGACGATGCCATATTCGTGCGTTGCAGTAAAACCGGCCTGGCCCATTTCTTCGAAGCGACCGCAGTTGTAAATTCCGACCGGAAAAACGGGCCGATTGCCAATGCGCATAAAACCATCCGGCCCGAGGACAACGCGCGACTCGCCGGCCGGGGCAACACGGACTTGCGTCTTGTCATCCGCCAACTCTTTGCCGGTTTTATCCTTCAACGTTGCTGAAACGGTGAATACAGCGGCCTGGCTGACGGGCAGCTTCACCTTGCAGCCGGCAAACTCGCCTTGTGAAGCATCCACATCCATTTTTTGGACTGGCTTTCCCGAAGCATCTGAAATTTCGACTGCCAATCTCATCCCATCACGTTGCACCGGGTTCACATTCACCTGCGCGTCAATGCGTGTCGTTCCATCTCCCTGGCCTGCGATGTGGTAACAGGGACATGCCGGAAACAATGTCAACGGCGCGGTCGTGCGGAAATTTCCTTCCTGCGAGCGCAAACTCTTTCCCGCGTCATCCAGCAGGCTCAACTCGTAACGATGCCGCCCGACGCCATTCAGCACGATGGGTATGTTGAACTCACGGCTGCTGCGTGGCGGAACGATGACCGGCACTTTGGAATCGTGTCCGGTAATAGCGCAGACAACCGCCCCGCGAAATGCATCAAGCTGCCGGTTGCTTACCTTCACCGTGATCTCCTGTGCGCCAGGCCATGATTGCGCGCCCTTGCTCAACGCAAGTGAAAGTTCATTCGTGATGCAGGCCACGACATCGTCGTACCAAATTTTTCCCGGCCCATTGGCATAACCGAGATGCACTTCGGCGCTTGCGGCTTCGGCCGGCGCGCTTGCGGTCCCGGCCATTCGCGACCAATTACCGCCCGGCGCGTCCAAATGGAAATAATCCCTGTGAAACACTGTTCCATCGCGGCGGCGGAAGGCCAGTCCCGCCGTGACAACCGAGGCGTTGGTCGGCAGGTCTTGCGCCCTGACCCACGTTTCGAAACGCAATTCATCTCCGGGCGCGACCTCAAATTTTTCACTCACAAAAGTGGATTTGGCGTTCGGCTCGCCGGCAAGACGCAAGGAATATTTGCCGCCATGGGCGACAGTGGAATCCAGCGTGGCTGTCGTTTTGCCGCGTCCTTCAAATACCCACCACCCGCCTGCGGGCAGGTGGGTTGTTGCGTTTTGTTCTTCGAAGCCGGGGTTTTTTATGCAGTTTTCCTGTGCGCCCACAACCTGCGCACAACACGCGCCGAGGAGCAAATAAAAGGCGAACTTGAGCATGATGGGAATCGTGAATCAAAAAAATTCTTTTGGAAGAAAAATCCTCGAGCCAACGAACAAATTTATTTCAAAGAAGGAATTTTTAATTCCCGCACGCCAGCTAAGTCCGCGTTTTCATTGCGACCACACTGCCGGGTTCGCGGCGGGCCGGGACCCGGTCGCTTGGTTAATGCGTCGCCCAGATCGGCTGTTGCAAGGCGATTAAAAAATAAAAAATGCGCCGCCGAACTGGCAGCGCATTGAAAATTGAAGTCTCAGTGGCGGTCAATCACGCTGCCGCAGCAGGGGTCTTCGCAGCTTGAGCTTCCTTGAACTTTTGCAGGCGGCCGCGCAATACAAACGTCAGCGCCTTGACAGTGATCTCGATAAACGGAAACGGCTTCACGACATAATCGCTGCCGCCCGCCTGGGTCGCTTCTTCGCGCCATTTTGCGCCGTAGTTGCTCGTGACGAACACAACGGGCGTGGTGCGGTTTACCGCGTTTTCGCGGATCTTTCGGCAAACGGCGAACCCATCCATGTCCGGCATTTGCACATCGAGGAAAACAACATCAAAAGTCTTGTCAGCCAGCATTGCGAGCGCGGCCTTTCCTCCTTCCGCGCCATCGGGCCGGAAAAATGCCGTTTGCAAAGCACCCAGGATTGCGCGGCGGCCAATCGGGTCATCGTCCACGACCAAAATCCGCACAGGCGTCTTGCTGGCCAAATCGTTCGGTATCCCTTCAGCGCACAGTTCCTTGAGTAAATCCATCCCCATCACGATGGTATTGTAAGTGGACTCCTTCAAGTTCTTGGGATTTTGCCGCAATTTTTTCAACAAGCCTTCCATCACCGAACAAAGTTCAAACGCGCTCCGCAACTCAGGCACATCAATCGTCTGCGCGAGCGAGAGCGACTGGAAATAAATGCTCACCAAAGTTTCGCGAATGGTTTCCTCGTCAGTCGTTTGCGTGAGCAACGGAAGCTGTTTTTGGATTTCCTGGATGTAGGCCGACGCCATTGAAAGCACGGTGGCCAATGTCTTTTTCCCGTTTGGCTCGGCAGGCGCAATAGGTTTGGGCGCCGAGCCTTTCTTCACCATTTTCTCGATGAAATTCGAGCTGTCGGGAAGCGGCGGCGCAGGCCAGACAACCGCATCGACCGGGGGAGCCGCGGGTTCAACGCCAATGCCCATCGCCTTCAGCCGGCCGCGCAATACGAACGTCAACACCTTGACCGTGATCTCAAAACTCAGGAACGGTTTTGCGATCAAATCATTTCCGCCGCTGATGGCGGATTGCGCCCAGGATTCGAAATCGTTCATCGAGGTGACGAACACCACGGGCGTGTTGCGGTTCAATTCCGTCTCGCGGATTTTGGAGCAAAGCTCGAAGCCATCCATTCCCGGCATGCGCACATCCAAAAAAATCATGTCAAAGGCGCGCATACCGGCCAGTTTTAAAGCCACGTTTCCGCTCTCGGCCAGTTCCGGCTCATCAAACGCCTTCCGGATCGCCGAAGTGATGGCAAAACGGCTGACCGCATCATCATCCACTGCGAGAATGCGGATGGGCGGGCTTGTGATAAAATTGTCCTTAACTTGCGGCACGCAAATATCACGCAACAATTCCACGCCGCCGGTGACCGTGTGCAACGTGGAAGCAGTGATGTTGTTCACGCGATCGGTAAGTTGCTTCAGCAATCCTTCCAATGTGCTCGCAACCTGCCAGATGGTCCGCAATTCCAGCACGCCGGCCCTGGTCTTGATGTGCTGGACCTTGACTGTGAGATCAAAAAGCACGTCCCTCTGGGACGCCTTGTTCGGTGCGCGATTCATCTTCTCGCACAGTGTTCTCATGCTCAAAAAACACGCGGGCGCATCGGCAAAAAATTCCTCCACCTCGCCCACCTTGACCAGCGCGCCAGTGGCGGGCGTTTCGGCGCGCGTTTCGGCGGGAATCGCTGCGACCGGCGTGGCTTCTTTGGTCGCGCCATTGGCGGCGTTGCCGGTGGTCCGTTCCGGCCCGGCCTGAAATCCAATCACGAACTTCGAAAATTCCTCTTCTTCAGCGGCTCCCTTCGGCCAGGCATCCGGCGATGGGCGCAGGAAAATCGAAAGCTGCAATTGCGTGGCGAGAAAATTCTTCACCAACGGAATCATTTTCCAGATCACCCAAATTCCCGAGAGAATCAGCGCCGCTTCCACCAGGACTGTCGAGGGGAAGTTCTTGATTTTCTCGGTGATGATTGAAATGAGCCCCTTCGTTTCGGCTGTTTCCGCTGCGTGGGCGGACATCGCCGCGCCGCACAGCATCAGGGCCAGCGCGCCGAGGGCCTTCTGGCGCATTGTCAGCCTTGGGCAATTTGTCATACCTGGCCTTAGTCTTAATGTTTGTTGATGATTTCGCTCATCTTGAAGATGGGCAGGAACATGCAGATCACGATGCCGCCCACCACCACGCCCAGGAACACGATCAGCAACGGCTCAATCAACGCCGTCAACCCGGACAGGATCGTCTCTATCTCCTCGTCCAAAAAGTCCGATATCCTCTCCAACATGCTGTCGATCTTGCCCGTCTGTTCGCCGGCCGTCATCATGCGGATGATCATGCTCGGGAACACCGGATGCTTGGCCAGCGCCGTCGAGATGCTTTCACCGCGCTCGATGTCCGCCGTCGCCGTCCGGATCGCACTTTCCATCACCACGTTGCCGCAGGTGTTGGACACCACGCCCATCACTTCCAAAATCGGCACACCGCTGCGTATCAACGAGGCAAACGTGCGCGTGAAACGCGCCAGGCAAATCTTGTGCGCGATCGAGCCGAAAATCGGCAGCTTGATTCGCCGCGCGTCCCAGAACGCACGCCCCGGCTTGGTCTTGATGAAATACATCCATCCCCAAACCACACCGCCCATCACAAACAAAATGGGGATGAGGAACTTCTTCACGAAATTGCTCACGTTGATGAGCCATTGCGTCGGCGCGGGCAACTTGGCCCCAAAGCTCTGGAAAATGTCGCCGAACACCGGCACAACCTTCACCAACAGGAAGATGGTGATGCCGATCGCCACCACGGTGACGGTGATGGGATACATCATCGAAGATTTCACCTTGCGGCGCAGCCGGGCGGTGTTTTCCAAATAGGTGGCAAGGCGTCCCAAAATTTCGGCCAGCAAACCGCCTTTTTCACCCGCGCTCACCATGCAGCAATAAAGCTTGTTGAAAACCTTGGGATGTTTGACCAGCGCCTCGGAAAAACTGTCGCCCGCCTCGACGCGCGAGCAAACGTCCTTGATGACGTCGCGCATGACCTTGTTGGTGGTCTGCTCGGCCAGCGCCTGGAGGGACTGGACCATGGCGAGACCGGCGTCAATCATCGTGGCCAACTGGCGCGTGAAGACGACCAGGTCTTGGAGCGCCACGCGGCCGCCGGCCGTCTTGCCTTTCTTGGCGACTTTTTCCTGGATGGAGACAACCAGGAGATTGCGGTTGAGCAGGGCGCTGATGGCGGCCTGCTCGGTGGCGGCTTCCACCGAGTTGCGGATTTCGCGCCCGGTCGAGGTCTCCCGGGCCACATAGGAAAATGAGGGCATAATATTTTAAGCTATAGGTTCAACGTTTCATCCACCAGGCTTGCATCACGTTCACAACGCTGTCCAATTTTTGGTCATATCTGTCTTCCGTTTTTCACGGGTCTGCCCGCGCCGCGCACTGATTTGCGGCAATTGCAAACCCGCAATGTGAGAGCAAGTTTGGAGCCAATGAACAAACGCGAAAGAAAAGGACGGGCAAGATTCAACTCAGCCACGGATAAAACACGGATTGAACACAGATGAGGAAATGAATAAAGAAGGAACTCAGGAACTCAGGAAGTGGATTTCTTTGAATGAAAACCAATTCTTTTCCTGAGTTCTTGAGTTCTTACTTCGTTTTGTTTATCCGCGTTTCATCAATGGCCCAACCGCATCTAATCATAATCGGAACCTGTTTCTGCGATTCCTTCAACGGTCATATTCGGTTTTACGCTCGCCCTCATCCCAACCTTCTCCCCCGGGGAGAAGGAGAGCGTTTTCACACCGCGCAGCAATCTGGAAATGTGGTTTCAATTTCCGCTTTCTTCAATTTTATCCAGAGCACCGAAAACCTGCGGCATAGTTCCAGTTCGGACGGAGCAGAATGGTTCACCCTCTCCTGGGGGTGAGGGCGAGCCTGGTGCAGTCGACTTCTACAATCCGGCAACTATCAAATTTGATGAGTCGCCCGCATACCGGAGAATTTTCTGTTGGATCAAAACTCGTTCCAGGTTTTCACCACGCCGCCCTTTGCGCCGATGCTTTGGTCATAATGAAAGTTGCCGTTGCCGGTGATATCGACGCTGGCGGCCATCAGCGAACCGGTGAAGTCGGCATTACCACCGTAAGTGAACGTCGAATCCGGCGCATACACGACGGCGCTGTAGGAGTTATTGCCTGCAAAAGACATTGTTGAGCAATTTGTCATGCCATAGACATAGCAATTCGTGGCAAAACCTGAGGCATTGACAATGCCGTTTCCTGCGAAGCTCGCATTTCCATTTATATAAAGATAAAGGCACGCGCCGGGAGCGATATAAATCTCGGCCTGCCCTGCAATCGTAACAGGTCCATTCACGTAGAGAATGCAAGGGTTGCCTCCTACGTACATCACACTTGAGGAAGCCAAACTCAATAGCGGCATGCTATAATCCCCCGCTGACAGCATAAGATAAGCGTAGTTCGTCCCCTGATAGGTCGTGTTTGCTGTTGGAGCCAGGCCGGTGCTGTAAGTGAACGGCGCTGGAACGTCGTCAAATTGGACATTGGCATTGTTCGCGGAGTGGCCAGGTTCAATGCCGTTGGTGCCACCGTTCACCCAGTTCACATCTCCAACAGATCCCCCAACAACTGTCCCCAGCGGTCCAGTCGTGACATTGCCATAAATTTTTGTGGCGGTGATGGCGCCCGGCAAGCTCTCATCGGTTATCACACTGGCATTGGCTTCGCGCATGCTGGCGACATATTGGCCGTTGCTGCTGTACTGCGAACTGCTGGAATCAAAACTGTCCACATAGCCGTTGCCGCCCATTATGATGTTACCTTTGGAGCTGATGCCTCCCGATGATGGCGGGCGGGTTGTCACCCTAAGGCGTCGCACAACATAGGTGTTCGTTAGCGAATAATACGGCACCCTCACATAACCCGTGGAAAAGATGGTCGGCGGGTTGGTCGGCACGATGCAGACCGAGTAGTAACTGCCGTCGCTGTTGGTGCGGTTTTTGTGGTAATAACCATCGGCGCCCAACGTCCAGCTATTGGTCGAGAGATTATCAATCCAGCAGTAGTGGATTTGCGTCAAAGCCTCTTCAACGCCGGCTTCGGCCACCGGGATGGCCTCGTTCCACGCCTGCGAGCGGGCGACGGTATTGTTTTGGTTTGTGACGAGCGACAAGTAACTCGTTATCGCGACGGCAACGACAAAGATTGTCAGCAGCACCACGATCAGCGCCCCGCCATTTTTTCCTCCATGTTTATTTGTTTTCATTTTCCACCTGCGAACTTTCGACGTTTTAGTTATTACTATTATAATTGCATGTTTGTGGTTTATTAAAATTCATTCCAACTTCCTACAGTGACCCCTTTGGCGACAACGCCGGTGTCACAATGAAAATTGCCGTTGCCCGAGATGGTGACCGTGTTGGCCATGAGTGAACCGCAAAAATCCGCGTTGCCGGCGTATGAAACGGCTGCTTGAGGCGCATTGACCACGCCGACGAATATTGAATTGACACTGCCGCTGAATTGCATGCTTTGGCAGCTTGACAGTCCGTAAACGTAAAGATTTGTGGAAACACCGCCCCCATTTACAATTCCGTTTCCGGATACATTGAGACTGCCTCCCACATAAAGCTGCAGACTGCATCCAGGCGCTATATAAATACCGCCGCCGGTCAGATCAATCGAACCACTGACATAGAGAACGGTGGGTTGGCCGTTGATCAGCATGGTCGGATTATTGCCTAGGCTCGTCATGTTGTAATTCCCGGTCCCGAGAATGTATTGATAATTCGTCCCCTGGTACACGTAGTAATTGCTGGATATCGGCGTGATTCCCGAACTAAAGGCAAATGGCGCGGCATTCGTATCAAACTGAACGTTGGCATTGTCCGCGACGTGATTCGTTTGTATTCCGCCGCCCGCGAATGCCAGATCACCGATGGGTCCGCCAGTCACTGTGCCGTTGGGCCCGGTGATGGCCGTTCCCAAAATCGTGTGTGCTGAGATGGAGCCGGAATCCGACAGCACCGTCGCATTGGCCTGGCGCACACTCGCAGAGTACTGGCCTCCGTTGACACTCGCATTGGGGTCCGTCGAATTATAGCTGTCCACTAAGGTATTGGCTCCATTCATGGTGACAGAGCCTTGCGCATATATTCCGCCCAGTTCGGGAGCAATGGTATTGACGCGGACGTGCCGCGAGACGTAATTCGTCCTTGAGGAGGTGAAACCCATCGGCGCCACGACATATCCCGTGGAATAGATGATGGGCGGATTGGTGGGCAGAATGCCGACGTTGTAATAGCTGCCATCGCTGAATGACCGCTTTTTGTGATAAAGGCCGTCCGCGCCGACCGTCCAGCCGTTCGTGGTGAGATTGTTTGTGTAGCAATAATGAAGCTGCGTCAGCGCCTCCTCGAGGCCGCTTTCACACACCGGCATGCATTCGTGCCAGGCGATGGACCGCGCGACTGTCTTGTTCTGGCTCGAAACCAAAGAGAGATAGCTGGCGACCGCAATGGCCATGATGGACACGACCATTAAGACCGCAACCAGTATGCTGCCATGTTCGAGATTTGTCATTTTACGCTTCACAAAAATCTTTAAATTCCTGATACAACTACCTTCTAAAATTCATTCCAGCTTGCAACCACCTGAGTCAGCGAGCTAAGGCTTTCGTCGTAATGAAAACTGGTGCCGCCGCTAAAAGTCACTGTGCTCGCGGTCAGGGCGCCGGAAAAATCCGCGCCGCCGCTATAGCTGAATGCGGCGTCGGGCGCATTCATCACGCCTATGAAGGCTGCACCGCCGCTGTAAGTGACGTTCGTGCAGTTGGTCAATCCGTAGATAAAGCAATTGGTCGCGTATCCCGAACTATTCACAATTCCGCCGCCGGCAAAGGACCCGGTTCCGTTGATGTACATATTGAGAACGCCGCCTGGAGCAATGTAGATATAGGACTGGCCGGCGATTGAAAAAGGCCCGTTCACATATAGGACCGCGTCGCCATTCACACAAAGGGCATTTCCCGACGTGAGTGACACCGTTGAAATATTGTAGTTACCCGTGCCAAGCAAATAGTAATAGTTCGTGCCGTTATAATTGTAACTCCCGTTTGTCGGGGTGATGCCCGTGCCATAAGTAAAGGGAGGCTGGACGTCATTGATTTGCACGTTCGCATTATTCGCAGTGGTGCCGGTGATCGTTCCACCGACGCTTACGGTGCCAGTTGGCCCTGTGTCCACTGAGCCGTAAATCGTGCCTGTGCTGATCTGAATGGCCGGCTTGGCGTCGGAATCAGTGAGCACAAGCGCGTTCTGCTCATGCTTTGTCGAATCGTATAGCCCGCCGGTGCTGTAAGCTGGATTGGCCGAATTGAAACTGTCAATGGTAGAGTTGCCGCTGAAGCTGATGACGCCCTTTGCGTTGATTCCATCCGCTGGCCGACGCAATGTGGTCACCTTAACCTTTCGCACAACGTAACTGCTGGAAGTTTTCATCGGCGCCACCACGTATCCCGTGGCATAAATGGTGGGGGGATTGGTCGGCACGATGCTCACTGCGCAATAACTGCCGTCGCTGTTCGTGCGGCTCTTGTGATAATAGCCATCCGCGCCAAGCGTCCAATTATTCGTGGCTGTAAAATTATTCTCCCAGTAATGGATTTGCGTGAGCGCTTCCTCGATGCCGCTTTCGCAAACGGGAATGCACTGGTTCCATGCCTGCGAGCGCGCAACGGTGTTATTTTCGTTTGTGACAAGGGTCATGTAGCTGGCAATGGCAAGGGCAACCACTGCGACCGTCATCAAAACGTTGCCCGAGTTGCTTTTTGAAGGAGCTATTTTCATACGACTTGATGAACCAATCATTCTTTGCGGATCACGATCTTGGCCGATTGCACGCTCTCGGTTTCTCCGATGCCGAGGACGCTTTTGGAACAGGTCCAGGAGACTTGCACCACCTTGCAAAGGGAGGCGTTGGTCGTGGTATATTGGTCCACGACGCCGCCAATGGGATTGCGTTGATACATGCCGAATGAAAATTTGTTCGCGACAATGTTCGACAAGATGAGTGTCGTCGTGGTGTTGGTCGCCACGGACGCCACGCCAAAAGGCGACAAGACTCGCGTCAATGTTCCGTTCGTCGCATTGTAGGTATAAGTAAGCGTGTTCGTGGCACCGGTGTTCACATCCGTGGTCTGGAGCTGCAATTGATTGGTGGCGTAACTCGTCACCATGTTCGCCTGGCGGATGTCGGTGGTGATGGTATCGAGCGTGTCACGGTCGGATTGGTCGAGGGCCACGTAATTGCCCATCATCGCGGTGCTTTTGCCGCCGTACATCATCATGACCGCGACCGCCGCAAAGAGCAGCCCGCCGGCGCCGGTCGCCACGATCATTTCAAACAAAGTGAAGCCCCGTTTGGCCGCCTTGCTGCTGGAAATGGAGATTTTCATTGGCTTCAGTAGTAATAGTTATGCAGTCCGTATTTCGAAACGATGGTGCTCATCTGCCGCGTGCGCGGCATGTTGCCGTTGGTCCATGTCAGCGAAACCGTAACGAGGACGTGGTCGTTCGAATAGCTTTCCGTCATCGGCGCATTGGTGATGACGATGCTGCCGACGTAAATGGAGATCGTGTTGGTGTTGGTGCTGGTGGCATCGAGCGGCATGACGAAAGAGGGGGGGACGAAGCCATTGCTGTTGATCTCGTTCCAGGTGTAAAGCCGGATGGTTTCCATCTGTTGCTCGAGGATTTGGCCGGCGCGAAGGTTTTCGCGGGCGACGCGCGTCACGGCGATGCCCTCGCTCAGGCACAAAAAGAAACCTGAAAAGACAAACGCCGCGATGGCCGTGCCGATCAGGACTTCCGGCAGCGTGAAGGCCAGCTTCCCGGCTTTTTTCTGGCCTGTGAATCGTTTTATTTTCATTTTAAATTCGGTGGTTGCAGCCAACTGCAATTCAACTGTTTCAGACCGAGCAATTCATATGCCGCAGCGTATTGCGAAGGAGTGTCCCAAAGTGAGTCAGGATTTCTACGGACTGTCCGTATCCGACCCGACGACGTTGTCGGACCCTTTTGGGAGCAAGGCCAATCCGGCACGGGCGATGCTGATTGCGATTTTGAGGAACGAGGTGTTGAGCACCGCGCAAAAAAATTCGGAAAACCTGAGAGTCAGCAGGCGCGCGCCGAGCCGACTTTTACGTCAATTCTGCTTACGATTGATTTTCACCACGTATGTGGCTACCGCAGAGCCGCTTACCCCCGGTTATCCTACAAATACGGGATTTTCGTCGGCTTTCCTTACGTTTTTCGAAATTGGACGAGATAGGGTCCAGTTTCAATAGCCTATGTATCAAACAGTTAGATAATATCTCCTGCGTTTGGCACGTGAGTAGCTGTTACAGCATTGTCGAAATCTAAATATGCGGATTCCGGGGCGGCGTCATTTGCTCCAGGAAAGGTTGACTATCTTTACAACCACAACCAAATGAAGACCAAATGAAACGGAAAATATTCTTATGCGCCCTCGGGATTGCGGCAGTTCTTGCCACATCACTGTGCTTCGCCGACCCGATAGATCCAACCACCGAACTTGGCGCTGCGGGGCCCAGCAGCCTGGCAATTCTTGACAACGGGAACTTCAGCATTTCATTCAATCCTGCGACTGTCATCATCAATGGGCAGCCGGTCGTGGAGGGAGAGATTAATGGGAATCTTGCGGACAATGCGGGCAACATCAGCACCTCCACCAGCGGCCAACTGCTTGGCCAGGTCTATTTAGGACCGACAGCCAGCGGCGTTTCTGGTGCAAACGTCCATACAGGCAGCAGCGTTCCAGCAACGGATTTGGCAATCGCCTTCGGAGCAGGCGGTGCTGCTCAATATTACAATGGTTTGACACCCGCCATCACTACGGCGCCTTCCGCCGGTGCGGTCGCTCCTGGAGTTTATTCCCTGTCCAGTTGGAATATCAGCGGTGGCACCTATACTTTAACAGCGGGGAAAGTCTATGTCTTTAACATCACCGGCGATTTCACCCTGAATCAGGCCGCGCAATTCCTGGATTCCACACCCGGCGATGTCATTTTCAATGTAGGTGGAAAAGTCTCGACCAGCGGAGGCCTCAATAATCCCGGCGAAGTGGAAATCGACGGCGTGGTGATGGCCCAAGGCTCAATTTCGCTGACACCCGGTTATGTGATTCCGGAGTTGATCAGCGACACGAGCATCAATATCGCGTCCGGCGGTGGCGTCAACGGTGGAACACCGCCCCCAACCGCCGCGCCTGATACGGCCTCTTCCCTAGTGCTGTTGGGATTCGGAGCGGGTCTGTTGTTTTTGGCCAAGGCAAAATTGGCCGGTAAACGCGCATAGCCCCGTCATTCTGGTTAGTTGGTTCAAACGAGCGGAGAGCAATCCCCGCTCGTTTTTTTTGTACAGAAATGCTGATAAAATGTGGTTGACCGAATCCCGGGCGCTGCTATTCTCCTCATTGCGAAGGAGGACGTCCGC
Organism: Verrucomicrobiia bacterium; assembly: GCA_035653495.1. Taxonomy (GTDB): domain Bacteria; phylum Verrucomicrobiota; class Verrucomicrobiia; order Limisphaerales; family Pedosphaeraceae; genus DATAUW01. The sequence goes on along the minus strand of DASRBR010000424.1, from coordinate 3,162 downwards.
CCCTCCGTTGAATCACGGCGGACGCGTGGACGTTTATCGTTCGCGCTGTTCTTTGACATACCAGCGCAGAGCGCTGGGTTCGTGGTTCTGGGTTCCGGGTTCCGAGTTGGGACCCGCGAAGACCTCTGCTGCCTTGCTGTTCTTTGTGCCTTGCTGGTTCAAATCGGTTCCGGGTTCCAGATTCAGGGAATGCGTCTGATTGGATCTTGAAAGGAGGAGGCCCATTCGGTGGTAGGCCGCAGTCCGGTCCCATACTTTGGCTAGTGTGTGTCGGATAATGTCGCCTTGTGTCGGATAAGGCGGCGTGGGAGCGCGGACAGCTTGTTCACCGTAGCCTTGGCGGAGGTGAGCCTCGTCCGCAGGGGCATGAAATGGCTCAAGTTGTAAGTACTTGAGATTCCGCAAAATTTCATAAAGTTGCACAAAATCCCGCGGAAAACACCCCTCTCCCCCCCGCGAATGGTTGAGGGTTGAGGGTTGAGGGAGGAAGTTTAAGGTTTCAGGTTTAAAGTTTAAAGTTGCCGCTCCGAAATGTGGGATTTGACCACCGCCTGAAGGCGGGACTCCAAACACGGAGTTTAAAATTCCGGGGTTCTGGGGTGGGATTTTGCCATCCTCTATCCTCCATCCTCTCGGACGCGCGGCAGCGCGCCCTACCGCGTGCAGTTTAGACCGGGTGTTGCAGCTTGTTGCGGCTTGTTGCGGCTTGTTGCGGCTTGTTGCAGCTATCAGGAAAAAATGATTTTTCCATCCAAATCTGTATTCGGCATGCTCCTTGCTTTTTGCATAAGTGACAGGTTGATACCTAACTGGCCATCAACAAACGATTTATGTCCGAAGCAGTTGGAGTTTGCAGCACAATATGAACGAAGAAAGCCCAGAGTCGCATTACCGGGATGTCCTGCTCGTGGACGATGAGCCCAAGCTTTTGCTGCTCATCGGCGACTTGTTGCGGGCAAACGGGTTTGACGTCATCACCGCGCCGGACGCCCTTCGCGCGATGCAGCAATTGGATGAAAACCGGGTCGGCCTGGTGATCCTGGACATCAACATCGCCGGTGAAGACGGCATTCGTTTGATGAGCTTCATGAAGTTGAACCATCCCGACCTGCCGGTGATGCTTTACACCGGGCTTTCGCACGATGAAGCGCAAGTGCAGTGGATGTTCGCCCAGGGAGCAGCCTGTTACGTCAGCAAAGCCGTGCCACCTTCGGATTTGCTGTCGGCAGTGCAACAAATCCTCGGCGTCCCCAAAGCGAAGGCATAGTTTCGCTGGAATGCCTAAAGCCCGGCCACCAGACGCTCCCATTCCAGATTCAATTCACGGCAGATGTCCCGCAACGCGTCGAGGCTGTAATCCTGTAGAAAACGGCGCGGTTTTTCCAGACTGCGCGTGACGCACCAGCCGACCGTGTCCTCGAATTGGGAAATGTCGACCCCTTTTTTGCGGCAATGGTCGAAGATTTTTGCGGCGATGTCCTCGGGCGTCAGCGGTTTGCCCTGGCATTTCACGTCCAGCAATTCGGCGGGGCGCACGCCAAGGACGTGACAAAAACGTTGGACGTCCGCGGGCGAATGAAGAGCGGTGAGTTCGTCATCATTGGATTCAAGGCTGCGCAACAAGGAGCGCGAGATGCACATGCGGCGGGCGGCTTCCTCCGGCGGCAAGCCGGCGCGTTCGCGGGCTTCGCGGATACTGGTCGGACATGAAGTCATGGTTTCCATAATTTTTGTCCCAAATAAACTTGTTTCCCGAAAAGCGGAGTGTCAACCCGCTCGCGGTTTTGTTGTAATTGCTTGCAGTTGGTGCGATGAAAGTCCCTGACCTCTCACCAAAGGTTCGTGTACCAATAACATGTTTTTGGGAACGCGCAAATCGAACGAAAAAATATTTCAACGACGGCGCAAATTTTAAATAAAACTCGAAGTTTTGCGTCTAATGTTCCAGACTGACGCGATGTCCAAAATCCAGCGCTCCATACAGGTCGGGTTCGATCTGCGGGTTTTTTTCACCCGCAACGCCTTTGCGCCCGCCAATCCGCTCCTGCGCGAGGTCCTTTCCGGTCCTGAAGCCGAAAAAGGGCGCACGCGCGGCGTGCTGGTCGTGATGGATGAAGCGCTCGCGCAGGCGCAACCGGCGCTCAGCGGCCAGATCGAGAAATATTTTTCCAACACGCCGGGTCTGGATCTTGTTTGCGCGCCGATGATCATCGAAGGCGGCGAACGCACCAAGAACTCCTATTTTCACGTTTCGGAAATCCATTCGCACGTGGATCGTTTCCACATCGACCGCCATTCGTATCTTCTGGCGATCGGCGGCGGAGCGTTGCTGGACATGGCGGGCCTGGCGGCGGCAACCGCCCATCGCGGCATTCGCCATGTGCGCCTGCCGAGCACAACCCTCAGCCAGGCCGATTCCGGCGTGGGCGTGAAAAATGGAATCAATGCGTTCGGCAAAAAGAATTTCATCGGCACGTTCGCGCCGCCTTTTGCCGTGGTGAACGATTTTGAATTGCTCACTTCACTTTCCCAACGCGACAAACGCGCCGGCTATGTCGAGGCGGTGAAAGTGGCGCTGATCCGCGACCGCGAATTTTTTGAAGCCATTGAAGCGGACGCCGCCAAGCTCGCCGCATTCGAACCCGCAGCGATGCAGCGCCTGATCCAACGCTGCGCCGAAATGCATCTCAATCACATCGCGACCTCCGGCGATCCGTTTGAATTCGGCTCGGCGCGTCCGCTTGATTTCGGCCACTGGGCCGCGCACAAGCTGGAGCAGTTGTCCGAATACAAAATCCGCCACGGCGAAGCCGTCGCGGTGGGCATCGCGCTGGATGTGATTTATTCGCGCAAGATGGGCTTTATCGAGGAAGCCCCGGCCGAACGCGCATTGCGGCTGCTTGAAAAACTCGGCTTCGAACTTTACGCGAACGAATTGTTGCACGCAGATTCCGACCATTCGCTCATGGTGTTGAACGGGCTCGAAGAATTTCGCGAACATCTTGGCGGCGAACTTGCCATCACGCTGCTCAAGGACATCGGGCAGGGTTTTGAAGTGCACCAGATGCAGCTTTCGAAACTGATCGAGGCCATTTACGAATTGCGCGAACGCCAGGCGCAACACTCCAGGATTTACCAGCTTTCGGACAAGGACTATAATTC
>DASRBR010000423.1:0-2783 GCA_035653495.1 Verrucomicrobiia bacterium | reverse complement strand
CAAAAAAGACATCGGCAGCGATACAAAAGGTGTTCTCGGTTCGATCAAGGCCCAGCACTACAGGGTAAAGGCTTGGCTAGAAGATGGCTTGAAGGGAAGCCATTGGGAAAATGCAGTCAACGCGAAACTAATTTGGAAAGGAAAGGTGGCAGACGATCTTGGTCGGCGATGTCCCTACACAGGTATGGAAATCCACCCTGCAGACCTTGCAAGTGGAGCGATGGACATTGACCATATAATTCCCAAGTCACAACGGCTCACCAACGCGATGGAAGCAGTTGTGATTACTTACAAGCAAATCAATGCGATGAAAGGCGCGCGAACTTCATGGCAATTCATCAACGAGTGTGGTGGAGAAAAAGTCTCCGGAACAAATTTTGAACTGCGGCGTCTCACGGGACCGAACGGTTATGAACAATGCGTAAAAAATCTTAAAACACATGGATCCGGCAAGGCCAGCGCCGATGAGAAGGATGGAGACGACTCTGACGACAAAAAAGGCCACAAGCTCAGTCCCATGTATCTGCCAGGCACGAAGAAAAAACACCCGGATTACATTCGACGCAAAAAGCGAAAAGGCTTTCTGTTGGTCAAAAAATATGACAAAGACAAGGAACGCTTCACTCCGCGTGATCTCACCGTCACTTCGCACATCAACCGTTTGACACAACAGGCCCTTCTAAAGAATTTGCCGCATCTTGGCCCAGAAAACATCGTTGCAATTCCGGGGACAGTCACCGGCACTTTGCGCGACGCGAAAGGTTGGCGTTTGCTTGGTTGCTTGCAAGCTGCATGTGGTGATGAAGTGATGCGCGAAGTGATAATTAAGGATAAGAAAACGGGTAAACCAAAACAAATTAAGGTGGTCAAACCCAAAGGCGAAATCCGCAATATCACTCATTTGCATCATGCCGTAGATGCGTGTGCGCTCGGCTTGATGGCTCACTTCATCCCCAAAGACGGCAAGCTCTGGGAACTTCTCGCGCTGAAAGAATTGACAGATGCTGAAAAAAAATTATGGGAAAAATCAGCGGAAGATAACAAATGGAAAGGATACCCTTTGAATGAACTTTTCACGATTTGTGAAATTACAGGTAGCGACGAGCGCCTAAGCCCAGACCCGGATCGGAAATGGCGACTCGAACCGAAAACAGATGGCTGGAATAGATCTCGCATGAATCGAATCAAAGAGCAGATTCGCCAGCACCTTGGCGAAAAACGAGTTGTCCAACACATTCCAGCGAGATTGGATGGCTTGCAGGTTGAGCAAAACATTTGGCGTGCTTTCCCACCAAATGAGGAAGGCAATGTCGCCATCCAGCAGCGCATCCGCCAGCCTGACGGCACTCTCCCACCGCCGAAAAATAGTCAAGAAAAAGCAACAAGGTTGCTTGGACTTAAACCATCAGACGGTAAAGGGAAATTAGCCACCAATAAAGGTGTTCTCGTGATACCAGACAATTTTGGTGTTGCCATACTTGACAATGCAAAAGATGAAACGGACAAACTTGTCATCATTCCATGGCACTTGGTCCACACACGTATTTTCAAAGGATTTAAGGACAAAAATGGCGTTCTTTTGGAAAAAAGTCTTATTGAACGCAACGGAGGCAAGATGCCGCGGCTCATTCGGAACGGACAAATTATTCGTGTGCCGGGTGGAAAGAATTTCAAGGGGGTTTGGAAAGTTTTTTCAGCAAAAAACAATGCGACTGGTGTCGCGCTTGATATTGGCTGGCCAGACGTTGTGAAGCTGAAAAACAAGACCGAAGGCCACAAAATAAATGTCCGGTTGGAAACCCTGGTTAAAGACGGTCTGGAAGTTATACATACGCCACTCACCGGTATCGCTGCATGTCCCACCACATCGTCAGCATAGACTCGCCGCATTGGGCGTTGCACATCTGACGAATTTTTGATACTGTATGAACGATGAAACTGCGATTGGACCTGCTGGAACACCTGACGGCGGAGGACATCCGTCGGGCAGCGGAGGCGTCGGTTCACCGCTACAAACCCGAGCCCCTTTTATCAAAAACTGGGGCTGGGAGTCTGTCATCAGCATCAATCGAGGAGCGTGCGAAAGAGGTCGAGCACAGCATGGATTTAACTCGGAAACTCACCGAGCGAGCGCGCAAAAATGGGAAGCGCAAAGGACCCTCCCGTTGACGCTTCTCGAAACGCTCGACTTCCTCAAGCAACAACATCGCAACGCGCCGTTTCTTTTCTTCAACGGCAACACTTTCTCCACGATTGGCCGGGAGCTGGCCCTGGCCATTTTCAGCGATTTGCCGCCCGCGCGCAGAAGGGAAATCTCTTCAGCCATCGCCCATTACATCGCCGGCGTCCTTGATCGCGACGCCATGATTGAAGTCGTTGATTCACTTTCCAACAGCGCGGATTGGAAACCGGGCGACCTCGTCAAAACATTGCGCGGTTCGTTGCGTGGAAAAATTGTTCGCGTGCTGGAAGATGGCCGCATCGTGTGGAAACCGAATGGCAAGGCAAGTGAATTGATCGCCCTGCCCGAAAGTCTCGCGCGGGACGGATGAAACTTGATATCCTAAATCGCAGATGCCGTGTCCTACCACATCGTCAGCATAGACTCGCCGCAATGCTCCATTAGTTGCAAAGACGGCCAGTTGACCTGCAGAACGGCGGAAGGCGAACGCAAACTTCCGCTGGAGGATGTCGCATCCATCATCATCACCAGTTTCTCGGCGAATATCCATAGCGGCCTTTTCCTGGAAGCCGCCAAGCACGGAGTCGCCCTCATCATTTGC
>DASRBR010000422.1:0-6235 GCA_035653495.1 Verrucomicrobiia bacterium | reverse complement strand
CGCAGTTTCCCAAATGTGAAAAAGCGCGCCGTCGGGACACGCAGCAAACACTTCCAAATGACCATCAGGCCAGGTGGCCACGCTGATGTCATTGATCGTGCCGCCAAGGCTGGCGGGAGCAGACCAGGAGCCGTCGCTGTTTTCATACATGTGATAAAGATTGCCGTTGGTTGCGACGCAGAACACGTGCAAGAGGCCGTTCTGCTCGCTCGCCGCCGCAATGCCTCGTGAACTGCTGCCGGTATAACCCTGAGTGGACCAACCCGACCAGTTGGTGTAGGAGTTCGCTGAATTTTCCCAAATGGTTTTGATGCTGCCACTCGTGCCGTTGCCGAAAATCTGCAAGCCGCCGCCCGAATTATGCGTGACCGTAAAATCCCACAAACCCACGTTGCTGGGGAGCTGGATCCAACTCGACCAGGCGCCACTGCTCGTGCGGTAGGAAGTCCAAATGGTTTGATCCGGCGCCAGGCCGAATATCTGAAGTGTGCCATCGGCATTCGCCGCGGCAACGACCTTTGCCACGGTGCCGCTCAGCGATTGCCAGCCGTTGTACCACGGGCCATTGGCTGAAGTTTGCCACGTGCTTTCCACTGTGCCGCCTGAGCCGCTGATACCAAAGAGTTGCAGGTTTCCACCGGGCAGGTTGACCACGGAGGGATTGAATGAAAACGGCGGCACAACCTGCATGGCCACCACCGCGTCAGAGCAACCCCAGCCATAGAGGCTGCCGGAAGGAGTCGGGTTGAGCCAGTCGCACCAGCACAAGCCATCCGAGCTGTTGGCATAATCCAACGCATTCTCGACGTTGTGATAGATCCACGCTGAATAGATGTCTTGCTTACCCTGGTCTTCCATGAAGCGGGCGATCCACCGCAGACAGATGCCGTTGAAGCCGGCGCCGTCGCTCTGGGTGTCGTCGTTGTTGTTCGGCAGGATGCCCATGGTGCACTTATTGTGCATGGTCCAGGTGGCGGCGAGTTCGGCGTTGGCGATGTCGCCCAAGTAATTGGCCGCGCCGACAAACGTCCCCTCATTGTACGTATAAGCGCTGGTGTCGATGGTGCCGTTGGCATTCTCGTGATCGTAAACCTGTCCGGAAGAGCTCACCAGGTGGCTCAACTCCCAGTTGTAAATGTTGTGGGCCTTGGTCAGGTAACTGGAATCGTTGTAAGCCGTATATAAGAGATACGCGGCAAGGGCGCCGGGTCCGTTAACGCAGGCGTTTTTCGAGGTTTTGCTGGTCGTCCACCAGAGACCGCCCCCGAGCGAACTGTCGTAGGCGCGGCTGTAAACGGCATCGAAGTTGTTCTTGGAATCGGCCTTGAAAGTGCTGTTTCCAGTCCAGGTGGCAGCGCGCTCAAAAGCGATGCATGCCCAGAGGATGTCATCATTAAAAGGGTCTGACGTCCAGGTGTTGCCATGCTCCCAAATGAACCCATTGCACAGCGCCGTCACAATTGCCAGGTCGGAGGAACTCCGGCTGTTTTTGTAGCGGTCAACGGCCATTTCGATCTCCTCGGCCTGGTTCCAGAAGCTGGCCTGGCCGCTGCCGGATGAGTTATGATAATAGGCGTTCCCGTTGTTGCCCACGTAAAACGCATCGTTGTATGAATTCCAGATTGAGGTGGCGTTGTCGGTGGAGAACGCCGGCGCTTTCGTTGCCGCACTGGATAAAAACATGAACACACCAAATGCGGCAAACAAGAGCCGGTTCTGCGACGCTATACGCAGGAGCACTGCAATGAGATGATATCCTTTTTTATGTTTCATAGAGTTGAGTTGGGTTTGTACGTCATTTCTGGCACGCCGATTTTTATAGAAGAACTCGTCCGGCGATTCTTAGCCGTGCTAAGACTGATGGGGTCAGGAAGCTTATACCATCAACTTGTCCGCATCTCAAATAGAAGCGCGTACGTCAAACGTATTAGATTTTGCACGTTACAAAGCTAAATGATTACAAGGAAAATTTGTGGCCGCTTTCCCTTTGCCAAAGGCACGAGGAACGTTCATTCTCACGCCTTTATGAGCATTCCCATCTTTGCTTTGAAATCGCGTTTTAAAACCGTTCTCAAAACCCTGCCGTTGCTCGTCGTTTTTGCTGCGCTGCAGTCGGCTAGGGGCGAGACGTTGTCGGGGCCGGTTGGATTGCAACTGGAAAGCGTCAGCGGCGCACTCAAGCAGAACATGTCGGCGACGCTGGGACGGGTCCATAATTTCGGATTCAAATATGTGGAGTTGGTCGGCGATTACAACCTTTCGCCGGGAGCGCTCACGGCGGAATTGCGCGCGCATGACCTTGTGGCTGTCAGCGCGCATTTTCCGTATGCGCGGTTCCGTGATGACCCGGAAGGCGTGGCTCGCGAGGGTGCGGCGCTGGGTTTGAAATACGCGGGTTGTCCTTCACTGCCACAGCATGAGGCGCTGGATGAAAACGGTTGTCGCGACGCCATCGCCGTGTTCAATCGTGCGGGCGAAGCCTTGGCGAAACAGGGCATCACGTTTTTTTACCATCCGCACGGTTACGAGTTCAAACCGCACGGCGACGGCACGTTTTTCGACCAGTTGATGGCGGAAACAAAACCTGAATTCGTCCATTTCCAGATGGACATTTTCTGGATCGTCCATGCCGGGCAGGACCCGGTGAAGCTGCTTCAGAAATACGGCAACCGCTGGGTCTCAATGCACCTCAAGGACATGAAAAAAGGCACGCCCACCGGCAGATTCAACGGACATGCGGACAAGGCGGCGTTTGTGCCGTTGGGACGCGGCCAGATCGATTTGCCTGCGGCATTCCACGAGGCGAACAAAATCGGCATCCAATGGTATTTCATCGAAGACGAATCCGCCCATCCCGAAGCTCAAATTCCCCTCAGCCTGAATTATCTGCGCGTCGTGAAGTGGTGAGCCGCTTGGAAGATTTGATGGGACAAAAAGGACGGATAGGCCGTCGCCACGCACTGTAGCGGCTTTATAGTCCGGGTTGAACGCTATTATTCATCCTCAATCATCCTGGTTCTGCAGACATCGGCGCGGAAGAACTTGCGCCTAACTTCTTTTGTGCCACTTTGAGCGCGCCAAGAAAAAACATTTTAAAATGACCGACCATCATCCAGATCATGCGCGCGGCGGACGTTGGACGCCGACTCGCGAACGATTGCTGCTGCTCACGCTTGCAGCCATCCAGTTCACAACCGTTCTCGATTTCGTCATCATCATCCCGCTTGGGCCGGAATACCAAAAAGTTTTCCACATCACCGAACAGCAATTTCAACAGATCGTCAGCGCGTACGGCTACAGCGCGGGCGTGACGGGCCTGCTCGCCTGTTTTTTCCTGGATCGGTTTGATCGCAAACGGGCGTTGCTCTGGATTTACGGCGGGTTCGCGTTGGGCACGCTTTTTTGTGCCATGGCGCCGACCTATCATTTGCTGGTGATGGCGCGTTATTTCGCCGGGGCGTTCGGTGGCGTTTGTGGAACGGTGATCCTTTCCATCGTCGGCGACGTCATTCCCATGGAACGGCGCGGCGCGGCGATGGGCACGGTGATGTCGGCGTTTTCGGTCGCTTCGATTGTGGGCGTGCCGGTGGGGATTTATGTGGCCGATTATTACAACTGGCACGTGCCGTTTTATGCGATTGCCGGGTTGAGCGCCGTCACGCTGGTGGTCGCGGCCGTCATCACTCCGCCGTTGCGCGACCATTTGTTGCATGCGCAGGAGGAGCATCCGGTGTTGCGCACGTGGAAGGTGATGACGCATCCTGACCATTTGAAAGCGTATGTCTTCATGGCCGGATTGACGTGCGCCGGGTTTTCCATTTTCACCTACATCCCGGATTACATGGTGAAAAATGTCGGGTTCACGCAACGGCAACTGGCTTACATTTACCTTTGCGGCGGGTTGTGCACGGTGTTCACGATGAACTGGGTGGGACGTTGGGCGGACCGGTCGGGCAAATTGCGCGTGTTCATCTACACGTCGCTTTCGGCCGCCGTGCCGATCTTGATGATCACGAATTTGCCGCGCGTGCCGTTGGTGGTGGCTGTGGCCGTATCGACGCTGTTGATGATCTGCATGTCGGGCCGGATGGTGCCCGCGATGGCCCTGATGACGGGCGCGGTCGAAGCGCGTTATCGCGGCGGTTTCATGAGCATCAACACGGCAGTGCAACAATTCAGCGTGAGCCTGACTGCGACGTTCAGTTCGTTCATCATCGGCACAGGGCCGAACGGCGAAATGACGCATTTCGGCATCAACGGCCTCATCTCGATCGCGTGCATGTACGCCTGCATTTACCTGGCGCGTTTCCTCAAAGCGCCCGCGGAAGACGAGCATGTTTCTGAAGCGATGGCCATGGAAGCGTAGGGATCAAACATCGCGCCGACGGCGAAAAAGGTAACGCGCAAAGGACCAAAGTCCCGAGAAACGGTAGCCGGGGTCCACGTAATGTTCGATGACGTAAAATGCGCAGTAATAAAACCGGCAGAAACACCAGACGGTGATGGCAAGCAGCGCGGCGGCTTTAAGCGTTGGATTTTCAATGAGCAGCAGAGTGGCGGAACTGATGCCGACCAGCAAAAATAATATGCCCTTGAGCTTGATCAGAAACGGGCTGGTGAGATTTTTCATGAGGCAGCCTTTGCGAATGGTTCAATCGCGGATGAATTCCAAAATCGCCTGCTAGTTCTTGGTGATCTGCAGATTGACGAGGGTGAATGCCAGCGGCAGGCTTGAATCTTTCGTGTGCACCGGCGGGGCATCGGTGGTCAGATGGACGGTGTTGTTGCCGCGATGTCCAAGCACGGTGAATTCCACCTGTGCGGCTTGTCCTGCTGGAATCTGCCCGCTCCAAAGTTCCTGGCCGTTCATCTCGATGGCCACACGTCGCGCGGCAATGCTACCGACCAAACAACGGAATGAATAACTCGTCACTTCCCTCGGTTCGCTGAAAAACGTCAACGTCGCATTTCCGCTCGCCCATTCGCGGTTCGCCAAGGGCGTGTGCTCCTTCACCGCCCAGCCGTGTGTGAAGAGCACTTGCGCGCGATCATCCGTGTGCGGAAATTCCGGCGTGGGCGATGGTTTCAAAACAACGCAAACCTGCTCGTGCAATTCGTCCTCGAATGTTTCCGTCCTGCCGGCGGCGGCCAGTTGTTTCAGCAGGTCCTCTCCGTGATCGGTATAACCGTTGCGGTTGATGTAGATCGCGCCGAATCCGTATTTTTCCAAAGTGCTGACCATTTCCGCCGTCGGCATTTTCTCAACCTGCCATTGCCAGATTTCACGGGTGCGGCCGCGCACCGAGCCGAAGGAAAACCGCAGGTTCGTCGTCACCAGATAGGGTCGCAGCATTTCATATCCCTGCACGTTGTTGATCGGCGTGGCTTCGGGAAATTCCATTACGGGCATTTGGAAGACCATTGTGCGCGGCGCAAGCTTTTGTTCCATCAATTGCCCGAACGCCTCGTCCGACGCGACCAATTTGCCGGCGCGAGCGGTCACCTCGGGATCCAGCGGGCGCGGCGATTCATCAACGATGCCGATGGCGAGGACCGCCATGGCCAACGCGAAGTTCACTCCCGGCGACCAGCGCCGGCTCCAAACGGTCAGTCGCGAGACCAGGAACAAAAGAATGATCCCGGAAATATAAATGCTGAACCGGTCTGTGCCGCGAAAATATTGGAAACCGCAGAACGAGATGATGCAATTGATCCCGCCGACTAGTGAATAAAAGATGATCCAAACGGATTGCAATGCGTGGGGCGGAAATGGCTTCGAACGTTTCCAGTTGTTTCGGATGATGTACAAAAATGTCTCGGTTAAAATCCAAAGCAGCCCCGCAATTCCGATGATGCCCAGGTATGCCGAGCAGATTTCTCCACGCACAAAAGACTGGCTGATGTAATCGCTGCCGATGTTTGCCAGGGCCTGAACGTTGTGCGTCGGCGGCGGGATGAAAAATTCCATCGGTTTGAGCGCGTACAACTCCGCCTCGTAATAATGACGGTCCATCGCGGAAGGATTTTTGCCGTGCGCCCATTGATATGCCAGCGTGCCCATATTGATGGCGATGAACGCGGCGCCCGCAACCGCCACGCAAAGCAACCCGATCTTCAAGTTTTCCTGGCGCCGTCCGCGCAGGTATTGCACTAGGATGGCGAAGCAAAGCAGTTGCACGTAAATGTTGAGGTTGTAGGGATTGCTCAAGCCCATCACCAGCGCCGCGATGAGGCA